>CAZYHO010000402.1:0-4932 GCA_964647495.1 uncultured Akkermansia sp.
CGCCCAGTTGCGCCCGCCGCAAACCCGGACGACTCTGGCGCGTGAGCAGCGCATCCAGGATCGTTCAGGCGGCATGGGCGGGCGGCAGGCAGCCGCCACGGCATGCCCGGGCGGGCCTGATCGATGAAGTCCGCTCACACCCAGTGCAGGCCGTCGTGGCGGAATGGCAGACGCAGCGGACTTAAAATCCGCTGTCCGCAAGGGCATGCGGGTTCGAGTCCCGCCGACGGCACCTTGGGAAGGATTTCTGGGGGAAAGAGGACGAGGATATCTGCTCGATTGCACTGGCGCGGCAGGTCAAGCGGACGACTCTCCTTGTTGTGAGCATACTGGCGCCTCCGGAAGAGCAGGTTCCGGCTTCCTCCCCGGCGGGCGGAAGCGGGCGGCCGGTATTGTTTTCGGTGCGCGGGCTGACAAAGGTGTATGCGAGCGGAGAATCGGAGATCCGCGCGCTGAACGGGGTGGACCTGGATTTGTACGCCGGCGAGCTGGTGGTGCTTTTGGGCGCCTCGGGGAGCGGGAAATCGACGTTACTCAATATTCTCGGCGGACTGGACGCGCCGACAGCGGGGACAATCCGATATCGTGGCGAGGATTTGACGGCGGCGGACGAGCGCAGGCTGACATTGTTTCGGCGGGATGCGGTCGGGTTTATCTTTCAGTTCTACAACCTGATTCCCAGCCTGACGGCGCGCGAGAATGTCGCGCTGATCACCGAGATCTCACGGGCGCCGATGGCGCCGGAGGCGGCGCTCGGGCTGGTCGAGTTGAGCGATCGCATGGACCACTTCCCGTCGCAGTTGTCCGGCGGGCAGCAACAGCGGGTGGCGATCGCGCGGGCGATCGCGAAACGGCCTGAAGTCCTGCTCTGCGACGAACCGACCGGCGCGCTGGACGTGCAAACCGGAATCACCGTGCTCGAAGCCATCGAACGCGTGAACCTGGAACTCGGCACCCTGGCCGTCATTATCACTCACAATGCCGTCATCGCCGACATGGCCGACCGCGTCATTCATCTCTCGGACGGCCGCATCGTGGATATCCGGACTCACGCCGCGCGCCGGCCGGTCAGCACCCTGGCCTGGTAGATGCTCCTTTCCGCCCTCGATCTGAAGCTCCTGCGGGACGCCGGCCGGATGAAAACCCAGATGGCGGCGGTGGCTCTGGTCATGGCCTGTGGCCTGGCCATGATGATCATGTCGCGCAGCCTGATCCTGTCGCTCGAATCGACACGCGACGCTTATTATGAACGGCACCGCTTCGCCGACGTCTTCTGCGAGCTGACGCGGGCGCCCAACGCGCTGCGGGCACGGCTTGCCGAAATGCCGGGCGTGGCGGCGGTGGAAACACGCGTGGCCGGGCGCCTGACGCTGGATCTGCCCGGGCTCGCGGAACCGGCGGACGGCACGATCCTCTCGATCCCCGAGGACCGGCCGCAACAACTGCATCTGCTCCACCTCCGCCGCGGAAGACTGCCGGAGAGCGGACAACCGAATGAAGTGGTGGTGGGCGAGGCCTTTGCGGACGCGCACGGGTTCGAGCCAGGGCATACGATCGACGCGATCATCCACGGCGCCCGCGAGCGGCTGCGCGTCGTCGGCATCGCGCTGTCGCCCGAATTTGTCTTCGAGGCGCGCGCCGGCGAAACGCTGCCGGACAACCGCCGCTTCGGTGTCTTCTGGATGCACGAACGGCAGCTCGCCACGGCCTTCGACCTCGACGGCGCCTTCAACAGCGTGCTCGTGGATGTGGCTCCCGGCGCCTCGATCGCCCCGGTCATGGCGGAACTCGACCGGATGCTCGCGCCGTACGGCGGGCGGGTCGCGTACTCCCGCCGGGATCACGCCTCCGCGATACGCCTGGACGACGAGTTGCGCGTGCTGCACGCGTTGTCGTTCGCGTTTCCCACGGTGTTCCTGAGCATCGCGGCGTTCATGTCGAGCGCGGTGCTGACGCGGCTGATCCGGTTGCAGCGCGAGCAAATCGCGCAGCTCAAGGCGTTCGGCTACTCGTCCGCGCAGGTCGGATGGCACTATCTCAAGTTTGCCCTGCTCATCGTGACAGGCGGCCTGGCGGTGGGCAGCGCGGCCGGCCTGGTGCTGGGTGACAGCGTCGTCGATCTGTATCACCAGTTCTTCAAATTCCCGCATCTCGCGTTTCGCGCCGACGTGCCGTCGATCGGTGTCGCTTTCGTGGTAAGCGCCGGCGCGGCGTTTCTCGGGGTGCTTGGGGCCGTGCGACAAGCGGTGCGCCTGCCACCCGCGGAGGCGATGCGACCGGAGCCGCCGGCCGCTTTCCGGCCGTCCATACTCGAGCGCCTCGGCTGGCAGCGGCTGGCCGGTCCGTCGCTGCGAATGGCCCTGCGCAACCTCGAGCGGCGGCCATGGCAGGCGTTCTTCACGGCGCTCGGGCTGGCGCTGGCCACCGGCATCCCGATCGTGCCGGGCGCAATGCGCGACGGCATCGACCACATGGTTTCATTTCAATGGGATCTCGGGCAGCGGCAGGACGTGACGCTCAGCCTGATCGAGCCCGGATCCGCCTCCGCACTCAACGACATGCGGCACCTGCCCGGCGTCACGCTGGCCGAGCCATTCCGCAGCGTGCCGGCGCGCCTGAGGTTCGGCCACCAATCGCGCCGCCTCGGCGTGACCGGGCTGCCGCGCGACGCCCTGCTCAACCGCGTCCTCGACGAAGGCGGCCATCCGCTGGCCCTGCCGCTCGACGGACTGCTTGTATCGGCGAAACTGGCGGAGATCCTCGGCGCGCGGCCCGGTGACCGATTGCAGATCGAAGTCCAGGAAGGCCGCCGGCCGACGCGCGAAGCGGTGATCACCGGGCTGGTCACGGATTATGCGGGCGTGGCGGCCTACATGGAAATCGGGGCGCTGCGCCGGTTGATGCAGGAGGGCGGCACGGTGAGCGGGGCGCATCTGGCGGTTGATCGGCGCCGGTGGCCCGATTTCCTCGACCGCGTGAAGGAATCGCCGCGGGTGGCCGCGCTGGTGATCAAGGCGGCGGTGCGCGAAAGTTTCAACAAGAGCACCGCGGAAATGATAGGCGTGATCCAGGGAGTTTATTTCATGTTTTCGATCATCGTGGCCTTCGGCGTCGTGTACAACAGCGCGCGCATCGCGCTGGCGGAGCGCGGCCGCGAGCTGGCCACACTCCGTGTCATCGGGTTCACACATCGCGAAGTGGCAGGCGTCATGATCGGCGAGCTGCTCATCCTGACGTGCCTCGCGCTGCCGGCCGGTCTCGTCATCGGACGCCTGCTCGCCGGCGCGATCGTCGTCGCGGCGAACACCGAGTCAGTGCGCATGCCGCTGGTGGTCACACCGCAGACCTATACAACCGCGCTTCTCATCGTGCTCGCCTCGGCTGCCATTTCATTTGCCCTGGTCAGCCGCGGCATCCGGCGCCTCGATCTGCTCGGAGTGCTCAAAGCCTGCGATTGACCGCTTTGGCGGGCCGCCGCGCAAGAGGGACACCAAGCCCACGAAGGACGCGAAGGACACGAAGGACACAAAGGACAGAAGCGACAGAAAGGCCCCGGTGGCTACCTTCATCTTGTGAGCGCACCATCACCCGCCTCCTCATTGGCCCCTTCACCCACCCGCACCCGCGGAAAGCGGGCGCAGTCCGCGTGGCGCGCCGTGTTGTTGTGGGTCGTGATCGCCGCGCTGGCCGCCGCTTTGGGCGCGAGCCTTCGGCCGCGACCGGTGCAGGTCGAACTGGCGGTGACGCAAACCGGACCGCTCACCGTTTCCGTGCTCGAGGAAGGCAAGACGCGCATCCGCCACCGCTACGTGGTGGCCGCCCCGATCGCCGGCATGCTCGAACGCATCGCGCTGCGGGCCGGCGATCGCCTGGAGGCCGGGAAGACGGTGCTCGCGACCATCCAGCCGACACCGGCGGGATTTCTCGACCCACGCAGCCAGGCCGAGGCCGAAGCACGCGTCCAGATGGCCGAGGCGGCGCAGCGCCAGCGGCAGGCCCAGCTCGAGCGCGCGCAGGCCGCGCTCGAAATGGCCGAAAAAGAAAAGACACGCGTGACGCGGCTTCAGAAGGACGGCGCCGTCTCGCTGCGCGAACTCGACCAGGCGGCCAACCTTGTCGAAGTGCTCATGCGCGAAGTGCGCGCTGCGGAATTCGCGCTCGAGGTGTCGGTATTCGAGATCGCCCAGGCCCGCGCGGCCGCCCGGCAGGCCGGCACGCTCACGGACGAGACGAGCGAGCCGATCACGCTGCTGGCGCCGGTCAGCGGATTCGTCCTCAATGTCCTCGAGGAAAGCGCGCGGCCGGTCACGCCGGGCCTCGCGTTGCTGGAGGTGGGCGACCCCGCCGACCTGGAGGCCGAAATCGAAATGCTCTCCGGCGACGCGGTCGCCGTCCACCCCGGCGCCGAGGTTTCGATCGAGCAATGGGGCGGTGAGCGGCCGTTGCGGGGCAAGGTCACGATGGTCGAGCCCGGCGGATTCACGAAATTCAGCGCGCTCGGCGTCGAGGAGCAACGCGTCAAGGTGCGCGTCGATTTTGTCGACCCGATCCCGCCGGACCGGACGCTGGGCGACCGCTTCCGCGTCGAGGCGCGCATCGTCACATGGCATGGCGAGTCGGTGCTGCAGGTTCCGGCGGGCGCGCTCTTTCGCCGCGGCAACGACTGGATGGCGTTCGTGTACGAACACGGCCGCGCCCGCGCCACCAAAGTCGACATCGGGCGCCACAACGGAGTGGCGGCCGAAGTGCTTTCCGGCCTGAGCCCCGGGCAGCAGGTGATCCTTCACCCACCCGATGCCGTGGCGGACGGCAAACCGGCCAGGCCGCGCCGGTGATCCTGAATCCTGAAACAATTTGCGCTTCGCACTTTTCAATAACGCATGGAAGCGGGCCTGTGGGTGGGGCGTGACCTCCGGGCACGCAAGCGGCGCC
>CAZYHO010000403.1:0-1772 GCA_964647495.1 uncultured Akkermansia sp.
GGACGGCGTTTGGCCTGCAGCACGGCCTCGATTTTCCCGAGCGGCAGAGTGTTGACGACATCGGCCTTGGTGAGCCAGCCTTTGCGGGCGATGCGCACGCCGTGCCAGAGGAAAGCGAGGTCCGCCGCGCAGTGGGCATCCGGATTGATCGACGTGCGGACGCCCTTTTCCCTGGCGAGCGGCCACCAGCGCCAGTCCATGTCGAGCCGCCACGGATTGGCGTTCAGCTCGATGATCGTGCCGGTGGCCGCGCACGCCTCGATGACGGCGGGGACGTCGACGGCGTAAGGTTCGCGCCTGAGCAGCAGGCGGCCGGTGAGGTGGCCGAGCATCGTGATGTGCCGGTTTTCCGCGGCGCGGATGATCCGCCGCGTCATCTCCGCCTCGCCAAGCGAAAAGGCGTTGTGCACGCTGGCGACCGCGTAGTCGAGCCGGCCGAGGATTTCATCGGGGAAATCGAGCGATCCGTCCTTGAGGATGTCGACCTCGCTGCCGGCGAAGAGGCGGAAGTCGCCCTCGGCGCCGGCTTCCGCGGCGAAGCGCTCGTTGAGCGCTGCGATGTCCTCGATCTGGGCGAGCAGGCGCTTTTCGTCCAGGCCGCTGGCCTGATAGGAGGATTTCGAGTGGTCGGCGATGCCGAGGTACTGGAGGCCGAGTTCGCGGGCGGCGGCCGCCATTTCCTCGAGCGTGGCGGCGCCGTCGCTGGCGGTGGTGTGGTTGTGGAATGTGCCTTTGAGCTGGCCCTGCTCGATGAGTTTCGGCAGCGCGCCGCGCTCGGCCGCATCGATCTCGCCGCGGTCCTCGCGCAATTCCGGCGGCACGTAGTCGAGGCCGAGCGCGCGGTACAGGTCGGCTTCTTCGTGGAGAGGCGTCGGGCACCCGTCGAGCCGGTACTCGTTGAGCGACCAGCCGCGCTTGAGCGCGCGCGCGCGCAGCGCGACATTGTGCTCTTTGCTGCCGGTGAAATAATTCAGCGCCGTCGTGTATTCGGCCTCCGTGACGGCGCGCACGTCGCACTGGCATCCGTTGGGCAGCCGGAAGCTCGCTTTCGTCGGCCCCTGCGCCAGCACCGTGGCCACAAACGGCTGCTTCACCAGATCCGCGAGCAGATCGGCCCCGCGCTTCGTCGCCGCCACGAAATCCAGGTCGCGCACCACCTCTTTGGCGCGCCGAAAACTGCCGGCGACCTCCGCGCGGTTCACCGACGGCTGGTCCTTGATCCACGAAAGCACCTGGGCCGCTCCCGGCGCCGCCTGATCCATGCGGAAGACGCCCGCGTTGTGCTCGCGGTAGGCGAGACCCTCGAGGATCTTCTGCGCTGTCTTGGCGCCGAATCCCGGCAGTCGAGCGACTTCGCCCGCCTCGCAGGCGGCCTTCAACTCGGCCAGGCTGCCCACCCCGAGATCCTGATGCAGCACCGCTATCTTTTTCGGCCCCAGCCCGGGGATCTCGAACAGGTCGAAGATCGTCGCGGGAAATCCGGACCGCAGCTCCTCGTAAAAGTCCAGTTTTCCCGTCGCCGCCAGTTCGTGCAGTTTCTCCCGCAGCGCTTCCCCCAGCCCCGGGATCCCCTCCAGAGAGCCGGACGCCGCCCGCTCCACGATCTCGTCCGCATGAGCCGCCACCACCTCCGCCCCGTGCCGGTACGCCCGCACCTTGAACGGATTTTCGCCCTTCAGCTCGAGCAGCAATGCTATCCGCTCCAGCGTCTCGACCATCGTGTCGCTCGTCACCATCCGCACAGCGTGCCCCGCCCCGCGCCCCGCGCAAGC
>CAZYHO010000403.1:1872-4919 GCA_964647495.1 uncultured Akkermansia sp.
TGGCGGTGCATGGGGCGCCGAAGGAGGTGCGGGTGTTTGTGGCGCTGTGCGACAACAAGACCCAGGGCATCGCGCCGGTGGGCGCGAAGATAGGCAACGGGGACGACGCGGAGGCGAACTTGTATTGGGGATGCACGGATGGATTCGGGTCGTTTTTCCGGCGCAGCGGGCGGTGGAAGGTCACGGATTCCGAGAAGGACGTGTCGCCCGCGATCCTCCGGCGCCTCACGCTGCGGCACGCGGAGGCGGACGTGAATCTGGTCGCGGAGGCGTACCGCGGCTCGGAAATCCGGCAGTGCCTGAAGGACTTCGAGGAGGCCGCGGCTTCCGGCAGGTTCGACCTCGTCGCCTTCATCGGGCACAATGGACTGATGGATTTCGATTTGCCGGCGCCGCAGCGCGTGGACGGGAATAGTACCGCGGTGATCGTCCTCTGCTGCATGAGCGAAAACTTCTTCGGCGATCGTCTGCGCGAGGTGGGTTGCCGGCCGCTGTTGATGACGCGGCAGTTGATGTATCCAGGCTCGTTTTTGCTGCATGCAGCCATCGAGAAGTGGAGATCGGGCGGTTCCGCGGGCGAGATCCGCGCCGCCGCGGCATCGGCCTACGCCCGGAATCAAAAGATCTCCGTTCGCGCGGCGGCAGGAATATTCTCGCAGCCGGTCACGCAGGAGAAACCTTGATCGGTGCCGGGCCGGCGTGAATACTCGACAATCCGTGATCCGAAACCGCAAACAGCACAGCCCGGAGTCCGCCGCGTGGGCGTACCGGTTCTGGTTCGGCTTCGCCTGCGTGCTCTCGAGTCTTCTCGCCGCTGCCTTCATCGCGATTCCTGTCGCCGGGATCCTCGCAGGAGACAGGAGCCTGATTCTCCAAGGGCTGCTCCTCTGCGTCTCGTTCGCCGCATTCTGGCGTGGTTGCGGCAGTCTGGTCTGCCGCGACCTGCGCCGGCGCCGCGACCGTGCCCTCAAACGCCTGAACCGCGGGTAGGACGCGAATCCATTCGGAGTGGAGGCGCCGTTCCTCCGGATTCCAGGGATTGGGACTCAAAGTGACTTCTCCAGGCGAGTTGGCAGTTCTCGGGTAGGGCGGTGCATCTTGCCCGCCGGACGGCGTCGTCGCGCCGAATACTGTTCACAGAAGGAAGCAAAGAGAGCGAAGGAGGAAACGCATGGATCAGCCTTTGCTTCCTTCGGTGGCTTCTGTGAAAAATTCTTAAGTGAACAGTGCCCCGTCCATCAAGCGTCCCGCTCCTTGCACCCGCACATGTGTGCGCGCACACGGTGCGAGACGCACGATGTATCCGGCGAGACGCCGGATACGGCGGGCGGGACGCGCCGCCCTACCCGAGAGCCAGATCATGCTGCGCTGCCATCGCTCTCCAGGAAATCAGCGCCAACAGTCGAATCTCTTGTGGCCACGTCCCCTTACACCACGTCAGCGCCGGCATCGACGAGAAGCTGTTTCAGGATCGATCGGTGGCAGCGTTCCTCGCGCTCACAGTAGCAGCCTACTGAAAAGTGGGTGGAGTGCGACAATGTGGCGAGGAGTTGCAGATCGTGTTTGGCGTGGGGGGCAGCCATTTCGGCCTTGTAGCGTCTGGCAAACTTCGACCACGAGGCGTCGGAGGTGGCCGCCAGGGCCAGCTTCATGGTCTCCAGGCTGGGGGCGAGATTGGGAAACCACACGTCATACCAGTTTTGCCTGGCGAACTCGGATTTGGGCACACCGCGTGGCGGCAGGCGAACTGTTCCGAGGCGCGTGCCTTCGTTGTGGAACCGGGGCGTTCCGAGGCGGACGATGCGTATGCTCATGGGGTGTGTGCAGGTGGAGAGTGTAAAGTGATCACGCGTCTGAGTGACCATCTGGTTAAGCCTCTAAATCGCAGTACGTGCAAGATTCTTCTCATTGGCGTTCATTGGCGTTCGTTCGCGGTTGATTGAATCGCATTGGCCTTCAGGCGGGAACGCGGAGCTTCGTGGTTCATTGCATGGCTCATGGCGGTTCGTGTCAACTAACTTGAACGCGGGCTGCCGGCCTGGGTGGTTTGCGGACGCCCCGTCTGCCGCAGACGTTTGCGCAACCGAACCAGATCGATGCCGAGAATGCCCGCGGCGATGTAGGGGATTGCCACAAAGGGGACGGCATTGGTTACACCGTAACCAAACCGGGGCGAGTCGACTTCAGCCACTTCGAGCAGGCCGGCGACGCCATGATGGAAATACCATGCCGTCAGCCCGATCGAGAGCGTCAGGCAAACGAAGAATCCCGCGCGAACCTGTTTCATTTCGGCACGCAGCAGCCTTGTTTCCGCACGCGAGGCAACCCCTGTTTCATGAGGGATCGTACTTTGATGAAGGTTTTTTTGCCTGCGGGCCATGGATGCATGGATGGACAAGTCAGGATGGACCTTACCCAGGTGTGCCATCTTCACAACTCAGCGGATGCACGGTCATCGCCAGGCCGTGGCGTGCCCGGAGCGTGATGCCCGGCCATGGTTCGACGCGGTGGCCGGGGACGGGCCGCCATTCCACGGACTGGGCGATCATGGCGGTGATGAGGTGGGCTTCGGTCAGGGCGAATTCGCGGCCGACGCAGAACCTGGGGCCGGCGCCGAACGGCAGGTACGCGCGGTTTGGCGGCTGTTCGAAGCGCGCCGGATCGAACTGATCCGGCCGCTCCCAGAATTCCGGATGGCGGTGGAGCGTGTAGGGTGAAACGACCACCGCCGATCCGGCCGGCAATCGATAACCCGCGACCGTGTCATCCCGGATCACGCGTCTTTCGATGACCCAGATCGGCGGGAAGAGGCGCATCGATTCGAGGACAACGCGCCGCGTCAAACCGAGGCACGGTAGCCCGCGAGCGCGGCGGTCTCGCGTTCGATTTTCGGCTGCAGCCGGTCGAATCCGCCGAGCCCCAGCGCGGCGTATGTCCGGCGGATCTGTTCCACCGGATCGCGCTCGAGATCTTCGAAGCGCATTTCGTGAGAAACGTGTGCGGGTTGACGACCTGGTATGTGTTCGGGAAGGCGAACTGCTCTGTGT
>CAZYHO010000404.1:0-4890 GCA_964647495.1 uncultured Akkermansia sp.
CTCCGGGCACGCAAGCGGTTCCCGAGTCTGAGGCCATGGGGGATGCCGATTCTCCGAAGACGCCCGAGACGGAAAGCGCAAACGCCTGGTGCAAACAAATCGTTCGCCTCCTGCTCGGACGCCTTCGGAGAATCGGAAACCGGGCCATCCCCTGCACGCGGCAACCGCTGACGCGCCCGGAGGATCGCGTCCCACCCCGGAGCTTCGCTTTCATGTCCGGGTTCTGGAGCGGGCGTGTGTCCTCGCACCGAACATCGCTGATCCGTGTACCGTGTACCGCTGCACCGCTGCACCGTGCCCCCGTGCCGCCTGCCTTCTGCCGCACCGGATCCCGAGCGAACTACGCCGCTGCCCGCGACTGCCGCCAGCGGGAGTGGACGTGGGTGAATTCGGCGCCGGAGAGGACGATGATGCTGGTGTAGTAGACCCAGAGAAGGACGCTCATGACGGAACCGGCGGAGCCCGCAAGGGTGGCGGAGTCGCGTGAGAGGTACCACGCGAGCGCCAGCTTGCCGACCTCGAAGCACACGGCGGTGATGGCGGCGCCCAGCCAGACATCGCGGGGCGGAACCTTGAGGTCGGGGAGGATGGAAAACATGAGGGCGAAGAGGGCGGTTTCCAGGAGCAGACCGAGGCCCAGACCGGCCGCGCTCCAGACGAGCGGCGGGATCGAGATCCATCGTTCGGCGAGGCCGGCGCCCGCCGCGACGGCCACGGAGAAAACCGATGAAAGGAGAAGCAGGAACACGAGCCCCGCCACCATGACGATGGAGAGAAGCCGCTTGCGGCTCCACGACCGGAATGCTCTGCCTTGCGGCACTTCCACGCCCCAGATGATGTTGAGCGCGTCCTTGAGTTCGCCGAAGAGCCGCGTGGCTCCGAACAACAGGAACACCGTGCTCGCGACCGCCGCCACCATCGACGCGGGCGCCGGTTGGGACACTGCCACCCATTCTCCGACGGCATCGGCGGCCGTCGAACCAAGCGCGGCATCCATCTGGGCACTCAGTTCGGTGCGGGCGCGATCGGCGCCAAGCCAGGTCCCGCTGATCGTCAGCATCAGCACCACCAGGGGCGAGAGCGAAAACAGCGCGTAAAACGACAGGGCGGCGCTGAGGCGGGGAATGTGGTGCCTTTTCCACTCCCGCGCCGTCTCGCGCACCAGCGAGGCCAGGAGACGCCGGGTGGAGGGCAGGGTTTGTTGGTCACGGTTCACGGTTCACGGTTCACGGGGCATGGGGCGTATGGGGCCTATAAACCCCATGTACCCGCATCACACGAACAGAGTCGGCCTCCCGCTCTCATTCACGTGCCTTGGAGTCGATCACGATCGTGACCGGTCCGTCATTGACGAGCGCCACCTGCATATCGGCGCCGAATTCACCTGTGGCGACTGGCCGCCCGAGTTCCCGCTGCACGGTGCGCACGAAGTGTTCGTAGAGCGGGATCGCGTGGTCCGGCCGCGCGGCGCGGATGAAGCTCGGGCGGTTCCCTTTTCTGGTGCTCGCGTGCAGCGTGAACTGGCTCACCACCAGCACCGATCCTCCCGCCTCCTCCACGGACAGGTTCATCGCGCCTTGCGCGTCCGCAAACAGCCGCATCCGCGCGACTTTCCCCGCCAGCCACTCCGCATCCTCTTTTCCATCCGCCTCCTCGACCCCCACCAGCACCACATACCCGCGCCCGATCCGCGCACGCTCGCCGCCCGCCACCTTCACGCTGGCCTCTCTCACCCGTTGCATCACCACTCGCATCGCCTCAGCCATACCCGGCACGCCCCACCTCTCAACCGCCGGCCGCCTCCTTTCCCTTCCCGATCATCCAGGGACCGGATCGGGGACAGACCGGATCGGGGACAGACCCCTTGTGCAATCCCTGGGAACGCCGCTCTCAGGCAGCCCCCGCTCATCCAGTCCGCTCACGCGTCGGAGAAGACGATTTTCCCGCCGCTCTCGGCGGCGCGGATGGAATCGCCGGTTTTCCATGTGCCTTCGAGCACTTCGAGTGACAGCGGATCGAGCAGGTGCTTCTGGATGGCGCGTTTCAGCGGCCTTGCGCCGAAGACAGGATCATAACCGGCGCTGGCGAGGAGCCGGATCGCGGACTCGTCGACAGTGAGGTTGATGTTCTGGCGGGCGAGGCGGTCGACCACGCGCTGGACTTGCAGCAGGACGATGCGGTCGAGATCCTGGTCGTGCAGGCGGTCGAAGATGACGATTTCGTCGATGCGGTTGAGGAATTCGGGCCGGAAGAATTCCTTGAGCGAACCGCGGACGAGGGCCTCGCGCTGTTCGCTGTTGGACTCGTTCTGGATGGCCTGCGACCCGATGTTGCTCGTCATGATGAGCACGGTGTTGCGGAAATCGACCGTGCGGCCCTGGCCGTCGGTGATGCGCCCGTCATCGAGCACTTGCAGCAGGACGTTGAAGACATCGGGATGCGCCTTCTCGACCTCGTCGAAAAGGACCACGCTGTACGGACGCCGCCGCACCGCCTCGCTGAGCTGGCCGCCTTCTTCGTACCCGACGTAACCGGGAGGCGCGCCGATGAGCCGGCTCACGCTGTGTTTTTCCATGTACTCGGACATGTCGATACGCGTCATGGCTTGCTCGTCGTCGAACAGGAATTCGGCCAGCGCCTTGGAAAGTTCGGTTTTGCCGACGCCGGTCGGCCCGAGGAAAAGGAATGATCCGATCGGGCGGTTCTCGTCCTGCAAGCCGGCGCGGGCGCGGCGGACCGCATTCGAGACGGCCGTGATGGCATCGGTCTGCCCGACGACGCGCTCGCGCAGGCGTTCCTCCATGCGCACGAGTTTGGCGCGCTCGCCTTCCTGGAGCCGGGAAACCGGAATGCCGGTCCACGAGGCGACCACCTTCGCGATGTCATCCTCGGTGACCTCCTGCGAAAGCAGCCGCGGGCCGGTCGCGCCTTCCTTCAACGCGGCCTCGGCATCGGCAAGCTGCTGGTGCAGGCCGGGAAGCATGCCGTGCTTGATCTCGGCCGCCTTGGTCAGGTCGCCGCGGCGCTCGGCCTGCTCGAGTTCCAGCTTGGCCTCCTCGACCTTGGCGCCGACCTCGCTGACGGCTGTGAGTGATTTTTTTTCGTTTTCCCACTGCGCGTTCAGCGCGGTGGCGCGCTCGCGCAGGTTCGCCAGGTCGGCGTCGAGCTTCTTGAGCCGTTCGCGGCTCGCCTCGTCCTTCTCTTTCGCCAGCGAGGTGCGCTCGATCTCAAGCTGCATCACCTCGCGGTCGATGCGGTCGATCTCGGTCGGCTTCGACTGGATTTCCATCTTCAGGCGCGAGGCCGCCTCGTCCACGAGGTCGACGGCCTTGTCCGGCAGGAAGCGGTCGGTGATATAGCGGTTGGAGAGAGTGGCGGCGGCGACGAGCGCGTTGTCCTGGATCCGCACGCCGTGGTGCACTTCGTATTTTTCCTTCACGCCGCGCAGGATCGCGATCGTGTCCTCGACGCTCGGTTCGCCGACCAGCACCGGCTGAAACCGGCGCTCCAGCGCGGGATCTTTTTCGATGTGCTTGCGGTACTCGTCCAGCGTGGTCGCCCCGACCGCGTGCAATTCGCCGCGGGCAAGCTGCGGCTTGAGCAGGTTGCCGGCATCCATGGCGCCGTCCGTTTTGCCGGCGCCGACGATGGTGTGCAGCTCATCGATGAAAAGGATGATGCGTCCCTCGCTGGCCGTGACCTCCTTGAGAAATGCCTTGAGACGCTCCTCGAACTCGCCGCGGTACTTGGCGCCGGCCACCATCGCGCCGATGTCCATCGCGATCACGCGCTTGTCCTTCAGCGAATCGGGCACGTCTCCCGCGACGATGCGGCGCGCCAACCCCTCGACGATGGCCGTTTTGCCGACACCGGGCTCGCCGATGAGCACGGGGTTGTTCTTGCTGCGGCGCGACAGCACCTGCATCACGCGCCGGATCTCCTCGTCGCGGCCGATCACCGGATCGATCTTGCCGGCACGCGCCCGCGCGGTCAGGTCGGTCCCGTATTTCTCCAGCGCCTGGTACTTGCCCTCGGGATCCTGGTCGACCACGCGCTGCGCGCCGCGCACTTCGCGCAACGCGGCGAGCAGCGAGTCATGGCGCAGCCCGGATTGCTTGACGACCGCTTCGACGTCGGTGTGCGCCACCGTCAGCGCGAGCAACAGGTGCTCCACGCTCAAATAACTGTCCTTCAGCGCCGCCTGTTCCTTCTCGGCCTGATTCAGCAGTTCACGGAAATCGAAAGCCAGGCCGGGCTGCCCGCCGGTGGCGCCGGACACTTTCGGCTGGCGCGCCAGGTGCGCCTCGACCGCCTGCTTGAGCGCCGCCGGCTTCACCCCGACACGCTCCAGAATCGGCGCCGTCACACCGCCCTCCTGCTCCAGCAGCGCCAGCAGCATGTGCGACGGCTTCAGTTCGGCATGGCCGAAACGCTGAGAGACGGCCACTGCGCTCTGCAGGGCCTCCTGGGTCTTCACTGTAAAGCGATCGGGTGACATAGGCGGCAAAAGTTGATTCCAAAGACCAGGTGATCGGCAGGCCGGCGCCGGTCAACACTCGGTCCGCCAACCCCGCGCAACTGTCGCGCCCAAATCGTGATGTGTATTCACTCGTTTAGAATATGTCATTTACAACACAATATGCCCGGTGGGGCGTCGCGCCTCGCTGCGACAAATCGACGCGAATCGACCCGGAATGACGCGCCTGACCGCGACGGCGTGTCGCTCGCCGATGCCGCTTGATCCCTCAACCTGGAATGGAAAATGAAACCGCGAATTCTCCCGAAAACCCTCGGCGCCTGGCGGATTTCAAACCAAGGCCAAGAAAGCGCAGCTCCGGGGTGGGACGCGATCCTCCGGGCGCGTCAGCGGTTGCCGCGTGCAGGAGATGG
>CAZYHO010000405.1:0-4888 GCA_964647495.1 uncultured Akkermansia sp.
CTGTGAGCCAGGGCGCCGTCCGGTGGCGCGTCCGCGGGGTGATTGCAGTTTCATAAGTATCCGTGTGCCAAGGGTGATGAGGGAATGTGACAGAATTGAAAGGATGTAAATACAAAGTACAGCTCTGCCACTACATTGACAATACATTTTTACTCCGATCGCGCAAAAATGATCTCTCTGGCGGCCCGATGCCCCGATCATGAGCCCGCACGGGGGAGCCGGTATTCTCCATTTGCCAATGATCGGGGTTTTGTGCCGCGCGAAAGCGCGTAGAGTGGACCGTGCTTTGGTTCCGGCATCTTGTTCCTTTTGCCGTCCTCGCGGCGGCGGCGGTGGGGGGCGCCGCCGTGTACAATGAAGGCCAGCGCCGGCTCGACGTCTGGCTGCGCGCCAAGATTGCGGACGAACTCGCCAAGGAAAACCTGCGCGCCGATATCGGCAAGATGACGCTCGATCCGCTCCGGGGGCTGGTCGCCCGCGATTGCCGGCTTTACGGCGGCGCCGGGCAAAACCTCCTGCTCGCAACGTTCGACCGCCTGCGCATCGAGGCCGACGTCTCCCGTCT
The DNA here is from genome assembly GCA_964647495.1 of uncultured Akkermansia sp. GTDB lineage: Bacteria > Verrucomicrobiota > Verrucomicrobiia > Verrucomicrobiales > V1-33 > CAJBME01. The sequence continues at coordinate 566 of CAZYHO010000405.1, forward strand.
GCTCCAGAAGGAACAGTTCATTAACAGCGTGGAATTGACCGACGCGGCGCTCTCCCTCCCGCTCGAACCGGAGAACCCCCAGACCGGCTGGCTCACGCTCAGCGGGCTCAACGCGCGCATCCTCGCTTCCGGCGACCGCTTTGAAGTGCGGCAGGCGGAAGGCGAACTGGAAGGCGTGCCGGTCACGGTCGAGGGCACCCTGCTCAAACCCGCCAGACTCGGGCGCCAATCTGGCCGGCCACCGGGCGAAAAGCGGGAAGCGCTCGACCTGCTGCGGGAGCGCCGGCACTGGCTCGACCTGCTGCGGCGCCATCTGAAATTGCTCGAGCCCGCCGGTCCCGCCGGCTCCAAAGCCTCCCCGCGGCTCGAGTTCCGCCTGAGCGGCGACCTGGACCGCCCGGCGGAAATGCACGTATGGGCCCGGATGCACGGCGAGGACTTTCGCTATCGCGACTACGCGGTGAAGGAACTGGATGTGGTGGCCGAGCGGGCGCGCGGCGAGATCAGTTTCCGCGAGATCCGCCTGCGCGATGCGGCCGGCTCGCTGACCGCCAATGCGCGGCTTGAGCCGGGGGGCGCCGGCATGAGTTTCAGTTTTCGATCCTCGGCGAACCTGCCCGCGCTGGGCGGGGCGCTGGGGGACATCCCGGCGCTGCGCGAATTCGTTCTTTACGAGCCGGACACGCTTTTCGTCGTGGGTGAGGGCGCCTGGAAACCCGGCGCGCCGGACGGTGGCACGCCCGGTTCGCTGCGGATGCTCGGGCGGCTTTCGAGCGGCCGATTTGCCACGCGCGGGGTGGTGTTCGAGTCGGTCTCGGCGGGATATTTTGTCGACGGCGAGGACATGAACGTGCGGGATCTGCGGCTGACTCATGAGAGCGGCACGCTCGACGGCCAGGTGATGCGCCGCGACGGCGACTGGCGATACCGGACTCAGATGCGCATGAACCCGACCGTGCTCAAGCCGTTCCTGGCCACCGCCGAGCTGCATCGGTTCATGGACCAGCTCGACTTTCAGGACCACTCGACGATGGAACTGGAGGCCCGCGGCTCCGGCCGTCCCGAGGATCCGCGGAGCTGGGAGCATGCGGCCGCCCTTGAGGCGCGGCAGTTCCGGTATCGGGGCGAAGTCGTCCGCCGGGCGCAGGCGTCGCTGACGCACGCGCGCGGCGTGACCGAGGCGCGCCATGTGCGGCTGGTGCGTCCGGAAGGCGAGATCACCGCGGACAAGGTGGCGGCTGACGTGGGCGCCGGGACAGTGACCGTCGAGAAACTCCGTTCGACGGTTTTCCCGGTGCCCGTGCTCGAGTGCATCAATCCCGGCGTCGTGCCGTTCGTGCGGGTCTATCGATTCTCGGAGCCTCCCGCCATCACGATGAACGGCCGCGTCGGCATGAAGAACGCCGAGCCGAACGATTTCACTCTCGAAGTGAACGCGCCAGGCGATGTCATGGCCACATTGCCCGACGGGACCGTGCTGCCGCTGGAGTCTCCGCGCGGCAAGATCACGAGCAAGGGCGTGGTGCTTTCGCTCGACCTCAACGGGCGGCTGCGGCGCGGCGCGTCATGGCAGGATACCATGGTGGACGAGGCGGTGGCCGCGCGCTTCATCGGGGCATTTCCCATCGTCAAAGTCAACTCGCAGAACGAGGCATGGCAGCTCTTCATCAACGGGCCCGCGCGCATGCGCCAGACGATCGGCTCCGCGATGCTGCCGATCGAAATCGGCAAGGCCACCGTGGATTTCCGTCGCCGCCGCGGCGATCTGCCGGGCCCGACGGTCCAGGTCGAGGCGGACGGCCGGCTGCTGGCTCCGGCGCGTTTCCAGTCGTTCGGCGTGCGCGATCCGGCGGCGGCGCGCTTTCAGGGGATATTCGAGGTGGAGAAACGGCCCGCTTCGTCCGACCGGACGCGCTGGTCGCTCGCCGTCGAGTCCGCGGGTGTCGTCGACTGGGAGGTCGGCGAGAGATCGCTGCCGCTCGAACAGCTCGGATTTCAGGCGAACTTCCGGCGCGACCGGCTCGACATCGCGCGCGCCACGGCAGGCCTTTTCGGTGGATCGGTGACAGGGAGCGGCGAGATCGACCGGTTCGCCACCACGCAGCAATTCATCGCCGCGGTCCAGGTGGATGGCGTCGGCTTCGGCCCGCTCGCCCGCGTCTACTCGCCGGAAAGCGACTCGGCCGGCCAGCTTTCCGGCGGGTTCAGGCTGGCGGGCCGCGCCCGTCCGCCCGGCGGAGAATCCCGCCAGTTCCGTGGCTCCGGGCAGGCCACTGTCCGGGACGGGGACATTTTCGCGTTGCCGTTGCTCGGGCCGTTGTCGCCGCTGCTTTCGGCCATGCTGCCGGGCACCAAGACCGGCTACAGCAAGGCGCGTGAGGCGAGCGCGAGTTTTGCCCTGGAGGACGATATCCTGACGACGCGCGATTTCGAGGCGCTCACCGGCGCCTTCATCATCAAGGCCGGCGGTTCGGTGAACCTGCAAACAAAAAAGGTCGGCCTGCAGGCGCGCGTGAACACACGGGGGCCGACAGGCATGCTGCTGTATCCGGTGAGCCGCCTCCTGGAATACGAGGCGGACGGGACGACCGATGACCCGGCGTGGAAACCGGCCGTGCTCACGCTGCCCGGCAAGCTGCTGCCGCTGCCCGGTCCGCGGCGGCGGTAGGCAGGCCAATCCGACGCCCCCGCGCTGTTCATGCCGAAATCACGTCGCGCCATCTGGTCCTGGGCCTTCATCGACTGGGCGAACTCCGCCTTCGCGATCGTCGTGATGACGGCCTTCTTTCCGATCTTCTTCAAGAAGTACTGGAGCCTGGGAGCCGGGTTGAGTGACGAGAAAAGCACCGCCTGCATCGGGTTCGCCAACAGCGCCGCCGGCCTGGTCATCGCCATCCTCGCGCCTTGGCTCGGAGCGCTCGCCGACCAGGGGGGAGCCAAGAAGCGGTTTCTCTTCGGCTTCACGCTGATGGGCGCCGCCTCGACCGCTGCGCTGCCGATGGTCGCGCAAGGGCATTTTCTGGCCGCCGCCGTCCTGTACGCGCTGGCCGCGATCGGTTTTTCCGGAAACAACATGTTTTCCGATTCGCTGCTCGTGGATGTTGCCGACCCGCCACTCTACAACCGCGTGTCGGCCTTGGGATATGCCTTGGGATATATCGGCAGCGGGGCGTTGTTCGTCGTCTGTTCGCTGATGGTCAGAAATCCTCCGCGGTTCGGCCTGGAGGGGCCGGTCGATGCGATGCGCGCCGCTTTCTGGATCACGGCCGGATGGTGGGCGCTCTTCACTGTGCCGGCGCTCCTCTGGGTTCGCGAACCGGCGGTCCGGCGCGCCGATCGCCTGCCGGGATCCGCCTTGATGCGCGGCTGCCGGCAATGGCTCGTCACTTTCCGCGACATCAAGGCCGATCCGCGCCTGCCGCTCTTTCTCGGCGGGTACGTCCTGTACATCGACGGCGTGAACACAATCATCAAGATGGCCACCGCTTTCGGCCTCGGCCTCGGGCTCAAGGAAGGCGATCTGCTGCTCGCGCTCATCGTCACGCAGTTCGTCGGGTTCCCGTCCGCGATCCTGTTCGGCCGGCTCGGCGAACGGCTCGGCGCGCGCACCGGCATCCTGATCGGCATCGCCGTTTACTCCGCCGTCACGCTGTTCGCCACCACGTTGAATTCATCGGCCGAATTCTTTGCCCTCGCCGTCGTCATCGGTCTTGTGCAAGGCGGCGTGCAGTCGCTCAGCCGGTCGTTCTTCGCCACCCTGATCCCCGCCGGACGCGGCGCCGAATTCTTCGGGTTCTACAACCTCGTCGGCAAATTCTCCGCCATCCTCGGCCCCACTCTGATGGGCGCCGCCGCCCTCGTCGTCGGCACCCGCGCCTCCATCCTTGTCCTCCTTCTCCTCTTCGGCGGCGGCGCCTGGCTCCTCTCGAAAGTCCGCCCGCCCACCGAGGCCCCCGACCAATAAACCCACACCCAAAAAAAACCGCCGCAGCCGCCCTCGTCGCTCCCGTCACTTCGGTCACTGCCGTCACTTCCAGCCTACTCGACCGTCGTCCGCCTCGATTCGACGGTTTGCCGCCGCAGGGCGTCGATGGTGTGCTGTTCCTGGCGGCGAACTTCGCGCTGGCGGCGGCTCCACCTCTGCACAACCACCCCCAGGAGCACCGCCTGAACACACCAGACCAGCGGCCATCGCTCCGGCGCCAGCCAGACAGTCGCCGGATACGCGGCCACCACCACCCAGCAGCGAACCGCCGCCCACACCATGAACGCCCGCTCCCGGGGACCCTGCGCGCTTTGCACAGCCAAATACGTGCCCGCCAA
>CAZYHO010000406.1:0-4855 GCA_964647495.1 uncultured Akkermansia sp.
AACCGCGGAATTTCGAAGTGGCGATGCGCCTGGCCGACGTGCTCAGGCTGCTCGGGGACCGGGTATGGGGACAGACGACCTATGGGGCCCAAAAATGGGCAATGGAGGGATTTGAGTTTCCCTTGCCGCCAACCGCTGAAGAACAACGCGCCATCGCGGAGGCGTTGAGCGATGTGGATGGGACTGGAAGGACTACAGGAACCACAAGGGCTGGAAGGGCTGGAAGGGGGCCGCGGGCAGGGGCTTGGGCAAAAAAAACCGGGCTTCCTGGCGAGGAAGCCCGGCTGTGCCGAGAGAAGCTGAGGGTCTCAACCTCCCCAAACACACACTGACACACACAGGTCGGGGTTATGGCAGGGTTTTTGGAGATCCGGCAAGGAAAAAGTGCGGGTGGAAGAAAGAATCCTTTTGGCGGAGGCGGGGCGCCGTGGGAGGAGGGGTGGGGGTGGATGTTCCAATGGGTTCACGGTGTGGCATTTACGGCGGCGCCTGCCTGTGGCGGCCGGGCGGTGATTTGCGGTCGACAAATGAAGGAACCGGCTGAGGGTGAGCGGATGGGGTGGCGATTGGCAATGTGCGGGCTGGCGGCGGCCGGGCTGATTGGCGTGTCCGGAGCCGGGCGATCCGCCGGGCAAGGGGCGACGGAGGGTGTGGCGCTGGCCGGCGAGGCGTTCGAGGAGCAGTCGCTGGCATTGCGGACGGCGTTATTTCATGATCCGTCGCTGGAGCCGCCATTGCAGCGGTTGCTGGAGATGTACGCGAAGGCAGGGCGTGAGGAAGAGTTGCTGGGTGTTTACCGCGGGCACCTGGCGCAGTATCCGGACGATGCGGGATCGAACGCAGTGTTCGTTCGATTACTGCTGGAGCTGAAACGTCCGGAGGCGACCGCTGCTGCTGCGGTGGCGGTGGAGGCGCATCCGAAGCACCCGCTGCTGTGGCGCCTGCGGTTCACCGATTTGCAGCGGCAGCGGGATCCGCGGGCGCTGGAAGCGCTGTCGCGCGCGATCGAGGCTGAATCGGACACGCTGCGCAAAGCGGAATGGACGGACGAGCTGGTGCGCCTGGCGCTGGCGGAAGACAGGCGCGACCTGGCGGAGTCGGCGTTGCGCGCATTGGTGGCCGGGCCGGCGGCGCCGGTCGGGCAGCGGGCCGCGCTGGTCCAGCGGCTGAACCGCGACGGGTTTCCGGAGCTGGCGCTGGAGGCGGCGACGGCGGCGCTCAAGGAGGGTGTGGCGCCGGAGGTGGCGGTCGAATTCGATTTGCAGGCGGCCGCGGCGGAGGCGGCGCTCGGTCGTGGCGCGGAAGCGGCGGCGCGGCTGGACGGACTGCTGGGTCGTGTGGCTTCGGACTACGCGCGGCGCGGGGAAATCGTGGCGCGTCGTGTCGCGCTGCTGACGTCGGATGCCGAGCGCGCGGCGCATTTGAAGCGGGCGCGGGAGGCGTGGTCGGGAGCGCCGGAAGCCGAGAGCGCCGCGCTGGATTTGGCGGAGTTGCTGGTGGCGTGCGAGTTGCGGCGCGAGGCGCTGACTGTTTTGCGGACCGCGAGCGGGAGGATCCGGGGGTCGGCGCGCCTCGAAAAGGCGACGCTCGATCTGCTTGATCGCCTGGGGGACGAGCGGACGATGGGCGAATTCCTGCGCGAGCGGCTGGCGGCGCAGCCCGAGCGTTCCGATCTGGCGGCGCGTCTCGTGAGCGCGCTGTATGCGCTGGGTGAGTCGGCGGAGGCGGGGGACCGGTTCGAGTCGCTGCTGGCCGGGCTTTCCGCGGACGATCAGATCAGGCGGCGGCTCGACCTGGCGCGGGCGCTGCGGCGGATGACGCTGCCGGCGGAGGCGGTGGTGCATTTGGAAAAGGTGCTGGAGGCCGATCCGAAGCGGCTCGACGTGCGCCGGGAACTGGCCGAGGCGCGGCTGGCCGCCAACGACCCGGAAGGCGCGCGGCGCCTGATGCGCGAGGCGATGGCGCCGGATGCCGCCATCGAAAACTTCCTCGATGTCATCGCCTTCATGGTGGGGCCGGAATCCGCCGCCACCTGGCCGGAGGCACGCGACGCGCTGCGTGACCGCCTGGAGCGCGAACCGCGGAATTTCGAAGTGGCGATGCGCCTGGCCGACGTGCTCAGGCTGCTCGGCGAGCAGGCCGAGGGGGAGGCGGTGCTCGAGCGGACGCGAGGGCTGGCGGACACGGATGCCCGGTACCGCCGCTGGCTGGAGGCCGGAATGGCATTGGGGGAGGCATCGGGCACGGAGGCCGCCTTTTTCGAGGGCGAGGAGGCGCGGCTGGTGGCGGCGGTGGCGGCGGACGCGGGCGGCTGGACGCCGGAACGCGCGGCGCGGTATCTTTTGTTCTGCGAGGTGACCCGGCAGTCGGATGTCGAGCCGCAGTTGATCGCGGGGTTGCAGGCGCGGCTGGCGGACGCGGGCACGCCGGCGGATCTGCGGGTGTCATTGCGGCGGCTGCTTGTGGACGCGCTGCGGCACGATCCGACGCAGGCGGTGGAAGTGCAGAACCACCTGCAACTGCTGACCGGCGAAGACACGGCGCGCGCCGATGAATACCGCCTGCGGCTCGCCCGCTCCGGGCACGAAGCGGCGCAGCGCGACGGAGGGCGTCCCGATCAGGTGCGCGCGCTTTTGCAGGCGATCGATGTCGGAAAAGTGAGCGATCCCGTTCTGCTGCGCGGGGCGCACACGCTGTTTCTGGACTACGGGTATCCGGCGCCGGCGCTGGCGGTGCTCGAGCGGCTGACGCGGCTGGAGCCCGGGGACGCGGGGCACTGGGAGCGCTGGATTTCGGCCTTGGCCGCGCAGGGGGACGAGGAGCGGCTGCGCGACGCTCTGCGCCAGGTGCTTTCCGGGGTGACCACCGAGCCGCTGTCCGCGGGCACGCTCGATACGCTGCGCGGGCACTTGATCGATTCCTGCTGGCGGTCGGTGGCGCGATTGTTCGCGGCCGGGGAAGCGGCCCGGCTTTCCGAAATCCTGCCGCTGCTCGAGACGATCGAGCGCACGCGCTCATCGACGCCGGAGCACTTGTGGGTGACGTGGGCGCGCGGCCACGCGTTGCGGGTCGCCGGGCACACCGCGGCGGCGGACGAAGCGGTGGCGGAACTCGAAGCGCAGGCGGGCCGGTGGTTTGCCGAGCGGGAAGAAGCGCCGCTGCTGTTGTTTCCGGACGGGTTGACGCTTTCGATCGAGCATGCGCTTGCCTTGTTGCGCGACGCGCCGCCCGACGTGGCCGGTCCGGCGGAATCGCCCGCGGGACCCGAAAGCGCGCCCACTTTGCGCTGGGGATTTGCGACCGATGGCGGCTCGATCATCACGCAGGTGGAAACGGCGGGAACGGGTGAGGGCACGAGTGTTTTCGTGCTCGACCAGGGCGGCACGTTGTACGCGCTGGACGCGGCGACCGGCAAACTGCGGTGGAGAAAAACGGAACTGTGGGCGGGGGCTTCAAGCGCGCCGACGCCGATGGCGCGAGGGCGGCGGGTCCGGTCGGCGGCGGGATACTTCGGGCCTGACGGAAACCTTCCGATCCGGCTGGCGCCGCGCCTGGCGGTGGACGAAGCGAACGGCCGATTGTTCATCAGCCGGGATGGCGAATTGAGCGCGCTGGCGGTGGACGACGGCAGGCTGCTGTGGCGCGCCACGCTGCCCGGGGCATCGAAGCGCGTGGTGGCGCAACCCGGTGTGATGCCGCTGCCGCCGATGGCGGACGAGGTGCTGGTCGATCGCGCGGGGCGGGTCCTGCTGTGGCGCGCGGAGACGGCGATGGCGGCCGCGTTTCAACCGCAGACGGGAAAACTTCTGTGGGTGCGCGATGTTTCTCTGGAATCCCCGCCGCCCATGCTGGGGCCGTTGAATGCGGGCGCCTCGTGCGACGGCACACGCCTGCTGGTTTACGGGCATCGGCCATGCGTGCTCGACACGGCGACCGGCGCGCTGCTCTGGGGATTCGGGGGCGAGACGGTGCGTGAATTTCCGCTCGCGCTGAAATCCGGGGCGGCCATGGAAACATCGGCGCTTCACAGGACGACCGCTCCGGCAACAACAGCAATAACAATAGCGTCCGTCATCAATCCCCCGCAGTGGACGCCGGCGGCCGCAGGGGCCGCCCGCCGTGTCTCGATCAACTATCTCAGGCCACTGGCCGAGCGGGCGAGCGCCTTGGGCCAGTGGATGAGCGGCAAGGGGGCCCTGGTGGCTCCGGCGGTGGCGTGGGCCGAGCAAGGGTGGATGCCGATCGGCGGGGAACTGGCGCGCGGCCGGCTCATTCTCACGACGCCCGGCCTGAGCCTGGCGCCTTCGCTCGCGCTGCCGTTGGGTGGCCCGCGCTTCGAAGGGGTGACCGGAACGTGGCTCGGGGCGACCGGTGGACGCGCTGTCTTTCTCAACGATCAGGGGCTGGCGATCTTTGACCTCGTGCGCGGGGGATCGGTCACCGTGCCGCTCGGTGACATCGCGACCCCCGCTTCGGGGGGCGTCGCGATGGCGGCGAACCAGCCATTTCTCGCGCCGGAGGGAGTGGTGGCCGGGCCGCGCGTCTTCGTCACCGGACCCGGCGGCCTGCTGGCTGTCAATCCATGGACCGGGCGCGTGCTTTTCTCCGTGGCGTGGCCGGAGGACGTGCGCCGGTTCGCCGGATTGGAAACCGGAGCGGCGGGCGGCGGCGGCGAGGCGGATCCCGCCGCGCTCATGGCCATGCAGGGGCGCACGGTGCAATTCACGCCGCGGTACGTGCTGCATTCATCACCCACCGCGAATGCCGGCCTGCGGCCTCGTCACGCCGCGCGCGGGCGCTGGCTTTTCGCCGTGCTTGGCGCGGACCGGCTGGTCGCCCTGGCGGACGAGTGAGC
>CAZYHO010000407.1:0-4854 GCA_964647495.1 uncultured Akkermansia sp.
CAATTCATGTCAAAGAACCTCAGCCACCTGTCGTACCGCCAGGGCATCGAGAAAAACCTCTTCGAGCGCATGGTCGAGGCGGCCGAGGCCACCGGCACGGCCGAAACCCCCGGGCATGTGCGGGCGCTGGGTCAGGAATCGCTCTTCGGCGATGCGGTCACGCTGGGGGCCGTCTCGGCTTACGATTTCCTCAAGGCCGAAAACGCCCACAAAAAGGTCTTCGTCTGCAACGGCTCGGCCTGCCTCTGCGCCGGCACCCAGCCTCGCCTTCAGGACCAGTTGCTCGGCCACTTCGAGGCGCCCGAAATCGGGCACATCTGCTGTCTCGGCCGCTGCCACGAAGGCGGCGCCTTTCAATACGAAGGCCACAACTACTCCGGTCAGCCTGACGCGGCCCTGGAAAAACTCTTCACCTCCGGCGCCGGCACATCGCGCGACCGCTACGAGGTCGTCTCCACCGTGCAGCCGCCGCAACTGACTGCGCCATTTCACGGGATCGACGCGTATTACGCCCCGTTCAGAGGGCTGCTCACCAAAGACCGCGACTGGCTGGCCGCCGAACTCAAGGACGCCGGCATGCGCGGCCGCGGCGGAGCCGGCTTCCCGATGCACGTCAAGTGGCAGTCGTGTCGCGAATCCCCGGGCCCCATCAAATACATCGTCTGCAACGCCGACGAAGGCGATCCGGGCGCCTACATCGACCGCTACATCATGGAGGAGCGCCCCCACAGCGTCCTCTTTGGCATGATGGTCGCCGGCTGGTTCGTCGGCGCCGGCGTCGGCATCCTCTACATCCGCGCCGAATACCCGGACTCGATCCGCATCGTCAACGAGGCCATCGAGGACCTGCGCGCCGCCGGCCTGCTCGGGCTCGATATCCTCGGCAGCGGCTTCAATTTCACCCTCAAGACGATCAAGGGGGCCGGCGCTTACATCTGCGGCGAGGAAACCGCCCTGCTCGCCAGCATCGAGGGCCAGCGCCCGGAAGTGCGCGTCCGGCCGCCCTTCCCCGCCAACGAAGGGCTTTTCCGGAAACCGACCGTCGTCAATAACGTCGAAACCTTCGCCAACCTCCGCGCGATCCTCACGCTCGGCGGCAAAGGTTATACTGGCGTCGGCACCAGCCAAAGCACCGGCCCCAAACTCGTCTCGCTCGACTCACATTTCGTGCGGCCCGGCATCTACGAGGTTCCCATGGGATATCCTCTCAAAGATCTCATCGAGCTGGCCGGCGGATTCAAAGCCCGCATCAAGGCGGTGCAAATCGGCGGCCCACTCGGCGGAATCGTGCCGGCCGCCCACTTCGACCGGTTGACCCTCGACTTCGAATCATTCCGGAACGCGGGGTTCCTCCTCGGGCACGCCGGCATCGTGAGCATCCCGGAGTCGATGCCCATGATCGAATACATCCAGCACCTGCTCCAGTTCACCTCCGACGAAAGCTGCGGCAAATGTTTCCCCTGCCGCCTCGGCAGCACGCGCGGCAAGGAATTGATCGCCAAGGCGCGCGGCGACCACTCCTTCAAGATCGATCGCGAACTCATGAACGACCTGCTCGATACCATGCAGTTCACCAGCCTCTGCGCCCTGGGCGGCGGCGTCCCGCTCCCGATCAAAAACGCCCTCCAATACTTCGACGACGAACTGCGCCCGTATTTCGCATCCTAGCCCCAAACCCCGCTTAGCCATGGTCCAGGATCTCACCACCATCTCCGCCTTCATCGATGGCGAATCCCACTCGTTCGAGCCAGGCGACACACTGCTCAAATTCGTCGACCGCCACCGCGGCCGCGGCCATATCCCGACGCTCTGCGACGCGCCGCAGCTCGAACCTTACGGCGCCTGCCGCGTCTGCTCGGTCGAAATCGCCCTGCAAGAGGACGGTCCACGCCGGATCGTGGCCGCTTGCCACACGCCCATCACGCCCGGCCTGCACATCTTCACCGAGTCGTCCGGCATCCGCCGGCTCCGCCGCAACATCGTGGAACTCGTCCTCACCGATCACCCGCTGGATTGCCTGACCTGCGAGGTCAATGGCAACTGCGAGCTGCAGACGGTGGCCGCCAAGGTCGGCGTGCGCGGCGTGCGGTATCCGGCCGGCGCCAACCACCTCGACCGCGTCAAGGATCTGTCGCATCCGTACATGACGTCGGATCTCTCGAAGTGCATCAATTGCTCGCGCTGCGTGCGCGCCTGCGACGAAATCCAGGGGCAGTTTGTGCTTTCCATGCACGGCCGCGGCTTCGACGCCCGCATCATCAAAGGACTCGACACCTCGTTTGAGGACTCGCCCTGCGTCTCGTGCGGCGCTTGCTCCCAGGCCTGCCCGACTTCCGCCATCAGCGATGTCTTCCGGTCGAAGTCCATCGAGGCCAGCAAGAAGACACGCACCGTCTGCACCTACTGCGGCGTCGGCTGCAACCTGATCGTCGCCACCAAAGGCAACGAAGTCCTCAGCATCCAGGCGCCGCTCGATTCCGAGGTGAACCACGCCCATACCTGCCTCAAAGGACGCTACGCCTTCAAATTCGTCGGCCACCGCGACCGGCTGCGCAAACCGCTCATCCGCGTCAACGGCCGCCTCGAGGAAGCCACCTGGGAGCAGGCCTACGCCCACATCGTCGAGAATCTCACGCGCATCAAGAACGACCACGGCGGCAATGCCGTGGCCGGCATTTCCTCGGCCCGCTGCACCAACGAGGAAAACTACCTCATGCAGAAATTCATCCGCGTCGGGTTCGGCACCAATAACATCGACGCCTGCGCCCGCGTCTGCCACAGCCCGACAGCCTGGGGCATGCAAAAGGCCTTCGGCACCGGAGCCGCCACCAATAGCATCGAAGATATCCAGTACACCAACTGCATCCTCGTCATCGGCGCCAATCCCACCGAGGGCCACCCGGTCACCGGCTCGAAAATCAAACAGCGCGCCCTCAAAGGCGTTCCGCTCATTATCATCGACCCGCGTGAAATCGAGCTGGCCCCGTACGCCACACACCACCTCCAGTTGCGCCCGGGCACCAATGTCGCCCTGCTCGACATGTTCGCTTACTACATCTGGGAAGCGGGCCTGGTCGACCGCGAATTCATCGAAAATCGCTGTGAAAACTGGGATGAATTCGAGTCCGGCCTGAAAAACCTCGACCTCGACGCCCTCGAGGCGATCCATGGCGTGCCACGCGACAAGGTGAAGGCGGCCGCCGTCGAGTACGCCGGCGCGGAAAATGCGATGGCATTTCACGGGCTCGGCGTCACCGAGCACAGCCACGGCTCGAAGACGGTGATGACCATCGCCAATATCGCGATGATGACCGGCAATATCGGCCGCCCCGGCGTCGGCGTGAATCCGCTCCGCGGCCAGAACAATGTCCAGGGCGCCGCCGACATGGGATGCCAGCCGCATCAGGGCGCGGGATACCTTCCGGTCAACGATCCGTCCGTTCACCGGCTCTACGAGGAATTCTACGGCGCCCACCTCAGCAATGAAATCGGCTGGAAAATCCCGCAAATGTACGCCGCCGCCCTCGACGGCCACCTCAAGGCGCTCTGGATCATCGGCGAGGATGTCGTGCAGACCGATCCGAACACCGAGCACGTCAAGGCGGCCCTCAGCGCGCTCGATTTCGTCGTCGTCCAGGAACTCTTCATGACGCCGACGGCCGAGTTCGCCAACGTCATCCTGCCCGCCTCGTCGTTCCTGGAAAAAACCGGCACCTTCACCAACGGCGAACGCCGAGTCCAGCGCGTCCATGCCGCCATCGCACCGCTCCCCGGCACCAAACCGGATGGCCAGATCCTCTGCGAAGTCATGCAGCGCATGGGAGTGCCGCAGGCCGATTACACCCCGGATGGCGTGCTCGACGAAATCGCCCGCATCGTCCCGTTCTTCAAGGGCGCCTCATGGGAGGGGCTCACGGATCAAGGCACCCAGTGGCCGATTCAGGACGGCTGCACCGGCACCGACATCCTCCATGTCGATTCATTCAAACGCGGCCGCGGCAAATTCCACTTCTTCCAGTTCCAGGAATCGCGCGAAATCGAACAGCATGCCGGGGAATTCCCGTTCATCCTCACCACCGGCCGCCTCCTCGAACACTACAACTGCGGCACCATGACCCGCCGCACCGGCAACGCCCGCATCGTCACCGAGGACGTCCTCGCCATCCACCCGCAGGACGCCGCCATCAAGGGCATCGAAGACGGTGATCCGGTCCGCCTCTTTTCCGCCCGCGGCGAGGTGCGCATGAAAGCCCGCCTCTCGACCGAGGTCCAGCCGGGCATCCTCTACACCACCTTCCATTTTCCCGAAAACCTCGTCAACGTCGTCACCAGCAGCGAGTGCGACGAGGACACCATGTGCCCGGAATACAAGGTCGTCGCCGTCGACGTCGAAAAAGTGCCCCTGCCCGCCGCCCACCACGAGTCCCGCGCCCAGCCGGCCGGCGCTCTCGTTCATTGATGCCGCCATCCCGGAGGGATGCCAGAAGGACAGTGGCATTCGGCGCTGAGGCGTTCGCCCTGGCGGGCGCCCCAGGGCGGCCTGACTCAATCAGCCGCAGGCACGTTGATCACCGATTTGCGAGACAGAAGCAGGCGCTGAAACCGTGACCTTCATGGTGTTCAGGGTTGAGGGGGCAAAGGATGTGGTCAACGCGACGTCCGTGGCGTCCCGCCCGTAGGCGACCACGATGCGGTTGCCCCGGGGCTGGTCCTGCGTGGCGTCGAATGTGAACCACCGGCCGTTCAGATAGGCCTCGAACCAGGCATGCAGATCCATGGGATCAAGCTCGTGCAAAAATCCCACCACCATGCGAGCGGGAATGTTCAGGCGCCGGCACAGCGCAATGCCCAGGT
>CAZYHO010000408.1:0-1801 GCA_964647495.1 uncultured Akkermansia sp.
AGGCTCCGCCCGTGAGTATCGTTCAGATCGAGAAAGCGGTGCATCGCGGCGTGCCATTCCGAATCAAGGTCGCGGATGGCGACGACTATCAGGTCGATGCCAGCGCGCAAGAAGGCGCCCACTGTTATCGGGACTCTCACTTGCTCACTTGCTACGACACCCGGCGGTTCGATCTCACTCTCGCCCAACTCCAACGCTCCCCGTGCCAGTTCCATGAAATACAAGAGACGAGACCTTCGGGCCATCGATGTTTTCGCGTTGATCCTCATCGGGATCGGAGGCGTGTTCTTCGCCCTTGGCGCCTTGCGCTACATCGCCAATCCAAAGATCGAGGCTGTCGTGAGCTACAAACAGCAGGGAGGAAAGCTCGAGAATGCAGGCAAGTTCGGGACAGACGGAAAGAAGCTTCGCCCCGGCGAGCCCGTTCAGACTCCCAACTGGCCAGCCATCCGCACCGGCCTGTTCGGGACGGTTTTCATTCTTCCGGGAACGACTATGAACGTCGGACTGCGCCGGGTCATGCGCAACGGAGATGCCGATGATGGTCGGCAGAGTGGACCAGCGTGACTTGAGTCATGACGACTGTCACACGCCACTGACGAGAGTCGAGGTGGTTTGCTTTTGCTGCCCGGAAACCGTCGTGGCGCACGGCCCTGATGCCGGCGGCGGTCGTCATCTGTTCCCGCAATTGGCGGTGGCTCTCCGTGCCGGGCCGCTCATGATGGGGGGATGACGGAGGGAGAGATGCCTGGCCCCATGGAACTGCTGCTGTCGCACTTGCGACGGAAGGCGGGCGCCGGGCAGACGCACATCTGGTTGTCGGATCCGGCGCGGGAGGTGATGCGCGCCTGGCATCGGGCTCAGCGGGGAGGACAGGCGAGGATCCCGGACGCGGCGCGGCGCGGCGCCTCGGCCGGGGAAACGGCGCGGGCGGGGTCGAGTGCGGCAGCCGCTGCCGCCGGCGCGGGGCCTGGCGCGACCACCGCACCTGCGGCCAATGGCGAATCGGTCATCGATTGGGCGGCGGCTCCTGATCCCGCGGTGGTGGCGGCGCTGGCCGAGGTTCAGGCCGGAGTGGTGGCCTGTCCGGTGTATGCGGCTCTGCGCGAGCGCGGTTCGCTGCGCGACACGATGGTTTTTGCGGTCGGCAGTGCGGCGTCACCGCTCGTGTTTGTCGGCGAGGCGCCGGGGGCCGAGGAAGAGAAGCTCGGCGAGCCATTTGTCGGGCCGGCGGGGCAGCTTCTCACGAAGATGATCACTGCCATGGGGCTGCAACGGTCGCACATGTATATTACTAACATCGTCAAATACCGCCCGGCCATCGAGGGCGGCACCCAGGGGAGCAAGAACCGGCGGCCCACCGCGGAGGAAATCGCGGCCGGTCTGCCCCACTTGCGCCGGGAACTCGCAGCTCTCCGGCCGCGCGTCCTGGTGGCGCTCGGGGCGATCGCGCTCGAAGGTCTTGCCGGCGAGCCGATTCCGATCGGGCGCGCGCGCGGCCAATGGCGGACGTTTGAAGGTGTTCCGGTCATGCCGACGTTCCATCCCAGCTACCTGCTGCACAACGAAGCGCTTTCCGAACGGCGCAAGGTCTGGGAGGATCTGTTGCAAGTGATGGAAAAACTGGGGCTGCCGATCAGCGCGAAACAACGGGCCTTCTTCAAGGGCTGAGCCGGCCGGTGTCCGGTTTTTTGTGCGCGTGGCATTGAACAAATCCGTCCGCGCGCCCGTCCGAGGCCCGATGTCCGCTCATCCACATTACCGTCGGGCATCGGCTGTTGCCGGTGCGTTCCTCGTTCTC
>CAZYHO010000408.1:1901-3078 GCA_964647495.1 uncultured Akkermansia sp.
ACAGGGTCGGAGAGCGGCCATGGCATCCACTTCCCAGCCCGGATCCGAGATTCCGACCCTGAGTCGGAATTACCAGATCACCTTGCTGGTGGCGACCGGGGAGGCGTCGGCGGAGCTGGCTGTGCTGACGGCGTCGCCCCACATCTCCTTTAACTACAAACTGGGCAGCACGCCTTCGATCCTTCTCACTTTCCAGGGAAGCCTGGAGGAGCGCGAAGACGGAGCGTTGGTATTGAAGTATTCGATAGGTGGACGAGTGCCCGAGGTTGTCCCTCCGGGAAATGTGCCGGCGGGTCCGGGTTTGGTGCCTCCGCAACGCGTGGAGTACTCGGATGAATCGAGCAGTGGCGCGGTGCATGTGACCGCGGGCAAGGAGTACGCGCTTTTCCAGAGCGCGCATCGGAAGTACGCCATCCGGATCACACCGGCCGATTGATGAGGCGCCAGGTGGGCCGGGAACGCCGTCGTTGGCCTGCGGGCATCGGGGCTCCGCCCTGCGCCGGCCGATGTGCGCGCGGGCGCCCGGCATGCGGGGGCGTCGGGCGTCGCGGTCGGCGCTGACCTCGCCTCAAAGCAGGATCAGACCGAGTGCGCCGACAATGATCATGGTATCATCTTTGGCCACATCGGCAAGCTCCTCGGGCAAAGTCTGTTCAGCGTCCTCGTCCGGCAGTACGACTTCAATCACGGAATCGATCTCGTCAGAGAACCAGTCGAGAGTCTCGCGCACTTCCGTCAGCAGCATGATTTCGATTTGCTGCACGCGCGCGCGGCTGCAGCCAATCTCTTGCGCGCTGGCTTTCAGTGTCCTGCCCTCACTCAGGCGGGAGGCGAGCACGCGGCGATGCGGAGGATCGAAGCGCAACACCGCATGTCGCAAGGCCTCCCATACCGAAAGCCGGCGGGCGTCACGCGACAGAGGAATCCATTCGCGGAGCCGCTCAACGGAGCCTGCGCGCACGGCTTTCTCCAGGCTCTCCAGCACGGAGAGAGAAGTCCTGCCAAAATTGGGCCGTTTGAGCAGACTGGCCGCTTCGGTGGTTTCCAGAAAATCGAGCAACTCGCCCAGAGTGAGCACATTGCTTGCCTTGCACAGCGCAATCACCCGCGCGGGTAATCCCATCAGCCGGCACGGGAAATCGTGAGGGATATTCAGCAGGGCGAGTTGTGCGCGCAG
>CAZYHO010000408.1:3178-4827 GCA_964647495.1 uncultured Akkermansia sp.
GAGCTGAACTTGTAGTCGTGGGAGTTGGTCCCTTTGAGGAAAACGAGGCGGCGGGCTTCGGCGGCGAAAGCACGGAGATCGGCCGGATCGCGCAGCCAGGCGAGTGTTTTGCGGGCGGCGGCGTCGCGGTCGGTGCTGACATCGTTGAATATCTCGGCGAGCGCCTCCGGACCGGACGCGTGCGGTGTGAGCGGTTCGAGTGTGTCGATCGGGGTTCCGGAGGTCTTGGGGGCGCCTCGGAAGAGCGGCAGGAAGGCGGCATTCTGGAGCAGGATGATCCGGCGCGTCGTGTCGTCGCCGCAGCGGTTCCAGGCATAGTGGGCGGCGTTGGTGAATGTTCCCGCGTGCAACGACACGATGCCCGGGTCGCGCATCATCAGCTCACCCGAGGCGGCCAGGCAGGCGTCGAACAGCGAGGCCGGCGATGCGCCGCGCCCGAGCCACTCGACTACCTGGGCCGCGGCATCATCCGATGTGCCGGTGCGCAACGCGGCGAGCATTGCCGTGACAGCCTCTTCGCTGCGGCTGCCGCCGGTCCAGCCTCGACCGATGGCGGTGACGCGTTCGAGGTTCGCGCGGTATGGCCGGTCCGCCGGCAGATCGGCGTCGGCCGGGTTTTCGCGGGCGCCACTGCGGTCGAGCAGCGCATACACCAGCGAGCGGAGCACCGGCTCGGCGTGGCGCCAGCCGATGGCCTCGAGCGTGCGGAAGCTGTTGGCGACGTAGATCTCTTTGTGCCCGATATCGCGGAAGTCGCGCGCGCCATACAGGCAAAGCAGGTCGAAAATCTCGTTCGCGCCGGCGCTGCGGGCCAGCCCGACGATGGCGGCGTCGGCCGCCTCCTCGTCCCAGCGGTCGAGCGCGTGAATCAGGGCGGCCCGCGCCTTGTCTGGCGGCGGCACCGCCTTTTCATCGACGGGACCCATCGTCCAGTCGCCCTCACGCACATCCGCCGCCTGCGAACTCTTGAACTGGTCGATCGCCCAGAAAAGAGGCAGCCAGCGATCGCTGTCCGCCGAGGCCAGGCTGGCCAGGTGCGCCGAGTTGATGACCAGCACCGCGTGAAACTTGAACCCGACGGGCCGCGGCTGAATGTTCCGCACGCCGGCCAGCAGCAGAGCCGCCAGCAGTTCGCGGTAGCTCAGCCCTCGCTTGAGCCGCGCCGCCACTTCTTCGATCACCCGCTCCCGCGGCGTGTCCTCGAGAAGTCGCACCAGCGGCTCGATTTCGTCGTGAAACTTCACGCCGCCCGGGGATGGCGTCGCGTCCTGTGCGCTCACCGGTTGAAGCCGCGACAAAAAATCCAGGCCTCCGAGTCCGGTGAGGGTTCCCCCCAGAACGGAGGTGCGGAGCAACGATCGGCGCGTGGTCATAAAGTAGGGGTGTTCCCGTCAAGACTAGCGCCACGCATCCGGCAACGCAACCGCCCATCGCTCGTCCAGGGCAGCGCCCCGATCCATGAGGGCTGAAAGCCCGGTTTTATCCTCGAGCGTCACATCTCGCTTCGATCTTCATGATCCACAGGCTCGTCCTTGCGAATAATAGGGCGGGCTTTCAGCCCTTTCCTGGTGTGTAACGGGCATTTCCTGGGGCAATGCCCCAGGCCTGGAGTTTGTACATTTGAGGGGAGGAATAATGAAGAGGTCCCG
>CAZYHO010000409.1:0-4819 GCA_964647495.1 uncultured Akkermansia sp.
GTGCGCTCCATGCGATCCGCCCCCGCCGCCGCCGACAAGACCGGCCCGCACACCGGAGGCGCTCCGTGTGATCCTGACGAGGAGCATCTCTTGTCGGCCTATCAAAAAACGCGCAAGAGC
Source organism: uncultured Akkermansia sp. (assembly GCA_964647495.1). Lineage (GTDB taxonomy): Bacteria > Verrucomicrobiota > Verrucomicrobiia > Verrucomicrobiales > V1-33 > CAJBME01. Next base: position 121 of record CAZYHO010000409.1, read on the forward strand.
CTGATCGACCGGTTGGGAAACTGGGAAGACCAGCGCTCGTGGGACGAGTTTTACCAGACGTACTGGCGCCTCATCTACAGCGTGGGACTGAAGTACGGACTGCGGCCGGACGAGGCCATGGACACGGTGCAGGAAGTGGTGCTTGCCATCGCCAAACAATCGCAAAGGCATCAGTACGATACGAGCCAGGGGAGCTTCAAGGGATGGCTGATGAACCTGACTCGATGGCGGATCAACGACCAGTTTCGCCGCCGCGCAAAGGACACACACCTCTTCCATGGCCCTCGTCACAACGATCGGGATACGGCCACCTTCGACCGGTTTCCGGACACAAAACCGGGCGAACTGGAAAGACTCTGGAACGCCGAGTGGGCGAAACACCTGCTCGACCGCGCGCTGGCCAACGTCAAGACGCAGGTCACGCCGCGGCAGTACCAGATCTTCGATTGTTATGTCCTCAAAGACTGGAAAGTGAGCCGAGTGATGAAAGAACTCGGCATCAGCATGGCACAGGTCTACATAGCCAAGCACCGCGTCGGGAGACTGCTGAAGCAGCAGTTGATGGCGCTTGAGGAACCGGGGGAGGGTGAAGAGGACCTGTAGGGCCTATGGGCCTATTCTGCACCAGGGCGTTGGCGGGAGGCTTTGGTTTTGGAGTGGTGGCGTTTGTCCTGGAGGATGCGGCGTTTGAGGGCTGGGGGTTTGGGGCGATGGCGGCGGCGGTTTTTTTCGCGTTCGGCTTGGCGGGCGGCTTGCTGAGCGGCGGCGCGGGCTTCGAGGGCGGCGCAGAGTCGCTCGAGGGCGCGGACGCGGTTTTGGGCCTGGCTGCGTTCATCCTGGCAGCGGACTTCGAGGCCTGAGGGGCGGTGGACGAGGCGGACGGTGGACGATGTTTTGTTGATTTTCTGGCCGCCTGGCCCGGAGCCCCGGAGGAAAGATTCCTCGATGTCGGCGGGATCGACATGGAGGCGGCGGAGGCGTTCGTCCACGGAAAGAGGTCGTTTGGTCGCCATGGTGTGAGGGAAAAACAAACGGGGCGGTTCCCTCAGCCACATCGCACACAAAACCCCCGAAAAGTGCGCGACATGTGGGTGCTGGTGGAACCGCCCCTGTTACTTCTTGCGAAGTGGATAAGGGATCTCCGAAATGAGAGGGGACGCAAGGGGAAAATCAGTTTTGTTAACGCATGATGCAAATGTGTCATGAAATTGGGATTAAATTAGATTATCTTATCATTTTGCCCATTCTGTCTGAGCATGGCGAGTGGATGACGTGCACGGGGTGTGCAAGGGTGGGGGATGTCGTTTTTTGTGACTGGCACGGACACCGGGGTGGGGAAGACACATGTGACGGTGTTGTTGTTGAGGGCGTTGAACGAGGCGGGGCATCGGGCGCTGGGGTACAAGCCGCTGGCGTGCGGGGACCGGCGGGATGCCGAGTTGCTGCGCGGGGCCGGGGCGGATCCGGGGCAGCCGCTGGAGGCTATCAATCCGGTGTATTTCCGGGTGCCAGCCTCGCCGATGGCCGCGGCGATGATCGAGAACCGGGAGCCTGATCTGGCGGCGGTGCGGGCGGGTTTCGATGTGTTGAGCGGCCTGGCGGAGACGGTGCTGGTCGAGGGGGTGGGCGGCTGGCTGGTACCGGTGACGGCGGGGTACTCGATGGCGGATCTGGCGGTTGAGCTTGGGCTGCCGGTGCTGGTGGTGGTGAACAACCGGCTGGGGGCGCTGAATCACACGCTGCTGACGGTGGAAGCGATCCGCGGGCGCGGGCTGATGTGCGCGGGGCTGATTCTCAACCAGGTGGCGGACGCGCGGGATGCGGCCAGCATTTCCAACCGTGTGCTGCTGCAGCATTTGCTGCCGGAAACACCGATACTGGCCGAGGTGATGCACGGGGAAGAACGGATGGATCCGGCGGTGGTGGAGGCGCTCAGGCCGCCGGGTTGGGCGCCAGGCCCGCCTTGAGGCGTTTGAGGCGAGCCTGGTAGATGACCGGATCGCGGAGCGTGAAGCGCACGTCGAGCGGGCGTGCGGCGAGGATACCGGCGTGGGACTTGAAGCGGTTGAGGTACACCGAGAGCCGGCTGTCCATGACGACGGCCTTGTGGTTTCTGGAAGCGTGCATGAAGCGCAGCGTGCCGTCGGCGGCGCGCGCGGCCAGGCCGACATGAGAACAGACGCCGCCCTGCTCGCGCGTGACGATGCCGATGATGTCGCCGTTCTGGAGGCGCGGCTCGATGGCGGGCACGCCGGCTTTCGGGATGTACCAGACGGGGAGTTTTTCCACTTCGAGTTCGGACTGCCGCATCGGGCCGCGCAGGTCGGGGTTCAGGCGGAGGTAGCGGTAGCTTTTCCAGAGCGTGGTCATCTCCGTGCTGCGGCGGCCGTGGAGGCGGACGGCGCCCGGCAGTTTGCGGGTGAGGTCGAGAATGTTCTGGCGGGCGAAGTTGTCGAAGAACCACTCGTCGAGGTAATGGATGCGCTCGAGGTAGCCGCCGGTGCAGACGCCGCCGCGGTACCGGGTCCACTCGATTTCTGCGAGCAGGTCGGTCCAGGTATACGAAGGTTTGGGCGTCTCGATCATGCGAGCCAGGCCGAGGACGGTTTCGAAGAAGGTCCAGCAGTCGAGGCCGTTGAAGTGGACGGACGGGCATTCGATGCGGTCGTGGATTTCCAGGGTGAAACCGATATAGGGCACGCCTTCGAGTTCGCGGGCGAGGGTGAGCATGCGCTGGCCCATCGGGAGCTGGCCCCAGCGGCCGGCGACCGCCTTTTGCGCGATGCGGTGGAAACTGTCCTCGCCGGTAAAGCAGAGGTTTTTGGGGAGAGTGACAACCGCGCGGGCGGCGGGGGCACACAGAGGAGCGGCCAGGGTGGCGGCGGCGGCGCGGAAGATGAAGTGGCGGCGCGTCATCGGGGTGGCAATAGGTTGCGAGGATGATCGGTCCGCCACACTGTGACCGCCAGTGAAAATCCTGTCTCATCCCGAGATCATCCATTTTCGGCGCGCCCCCGGCCTGGCCTCGGCGGCGCTGTTGTCGCGGCTTGTCCTTGCGGGCGTGTTTTTGTTCGCCGGAGCGCTCAAGGCGTTCGACCCGCAGGAATTCCTGCTGGACGTGCGGTCGTTCCAGGTGCTCGGGGACCCGTGGGCGGCCTGTCTGGCGATGGGGCTTCCGTGGCTGGAGATTTTTTGCGGTATCGCGCTTCTGCTCGGCGGGTGGACGCGGGGCGCCTGCCTGGTGCTCGGAGTGTTGCTCGTCGTTTTTGCGGCGGCATTCGTGCAAGCCTGGGTTCGCGGGATCGACGTGACCTGCGGCTGCTTCGGGAAAACGGAGAACAAGACGAATTTCGTGCAGTCTCTGGGCATCGATGCGGCGCTGCTGGCGCTCACGGTTTTTGTTTGGTGGGGTTGGGCGAAGATGAGAGGGATGGGGCCGCCTGTGGGGCCTGTGGGCTCATGAGCCCTGTGCGGCCTATGGGGCTTATGGGCTTATGCCTCTTGCAGGCGGCGGAGGATGCGCCATGGTGGGCGGCTACCATGAAACCTTCATACTTCTGCATTGGATTGTTGTTCAGCACGCTCGGTCTTCTGCCGGCTTCGGCCGAGGAGAAGGAGAAAGAGGCGGCGCCCGCGAAACCGTCGCTGACCGAGCCGGCGAAGCTCGCGGAGAAGGCGCCGGATTCGTTCAAGGTCAAAGTGGCGACGACCAAGGGGGATTTCACGATCGAGGTGACGCGCGAGTGGGCGCCGAACGGCGCGGACCGGTTCTACAACCTGGTGAAAGCGGGATACTTCACCGACATTGCGTTTTTCCGGGCGATCGAGGGGTTCATGATCCAGTTCGGGATTCACGGGGATCCGACTGTCTCGGCGGCCTGGCGGCGGGCGAACATCCCGGACGACCGGGGCGGCAAGGCCAGCAACACGCCGGGATTCGTGACCTTCGCCACCGCCGGCGCGAACTCGCGGACCACGCAGTTGTTCATCAATCTGGGAAACAACGCCCGGCTGGATTCTCAGGGGTTCACCCCGTTCGGCAAAGTCGTGGAGGGGATGGACGTGGTGAAGAAAATCAACACGGAGTACGGTGAGGGCGCGCCGAATGGCTCGGGCCCGAATCAACAGAATGTCCAGTTGCAGGGGAACGAGTACCTCAAGAAATCGTTTCCGAAACTTGACTACATCAAGTCGGCCGAGCTGGTGAAGTAGGCCCGGCGGAAACTGGCGCCGCGGAGGCCACATCGGCCACATCGGCCGCATCCGCCACCGGATGCGGTTCGATCCGCTCCCGGAACGCATCCGGGAGCGGCCGGCTTTGGATGGTGCCCGCCGCGCGGTCGGCGACAACGCTGACGACGACCATTTCGCCGGTGGCCGCCGGGATGCGCGCGCCGTCGGGATCTTTCCAGAAATGGAAGCGGTAGTGGATCGAGCGGGTGCGCACTTCGGCGACCTGGAGTTCGATTTCGATTTCCTCCTCGAACTGGAGCGGGACGCGGAAGTCGCAGGTTGCCTTGACGCGCGGCCATCCGTGGCGGACCGGGCTCCGCCAGTTTTCTTCCGGGTGAATCGACAGGCCGATCGAGCGCAGGAAGGCGTGCTCGGTTTCCTCCATGTATTTGAAGAAGTTCGAGAAATGGACGATGCCGGCCAGGTCGGTTTCGTGGAAGAGGATCTGGCGGCGGTGCAGGAAGCG
>CAZYHO010000410.1:0-4804 GCA_964647495.1 uncultured Akkermansia sp.
GGATTCGGCGGCGTGGCGCTCGCCGGCCTGCTGCACCGGGACGGGTGGCTGGCGCAGGCACAGCACGCGGCGCAGGCGGGCCACGCGGCGTCCTCCGGCATGCGGCCGCTGCCCCATTTCACGCCGAAAGTGCGGCGCGTGATCCAGCTTTTCATGAACGGCGGGGCGAGCCCGATGGACACGTTCGATCACAAACCGGAACTCGCGAAGCGCCACGGCGAAATGCTCGGCCCGAAGGAGAAACCGGAAGGCCAGACCGGCGAGTCGGGCGCCGTGATGAAGAGTCCGTTCGAATTCGGCCAGCACGGCCAGTCCGGCCGCTGGGTGAGCAGTGTTTTCCCGCATCAGGCGAAATGGGTCGATCACATGGCCTTCCTCATGGCCATGAAAAGCAAGACGAACGTCCACGGTCCGGCGAGCTACATGATGAATACCGGCTTCCTTTTCCCGGGCTTCCCGTCGTGTGGATCGTGGATCTCGTACGCGCTCGGCAGCCTTTCGGACAACCTGCCGACGTTTGTCGTGCTGCCGGATGCGCGCGGACTGCCGTACAACCAGAAGGGAAATTTTTCCGCGGGATTCCTGCCGGCGCGGCACCAGGGGACCGTGCTCGCCGCGGCCGCCGAACCGCCGGTCCCCGATCTTTGCGCGCCGGAATCATTCGCCTTCGCGCGCGGCGCATCGGACGAGGCGACGCGCTCGCTGCTCCAGCGGGTGAACCGCGCTCACGCCGGCGCGCATCCGGGTGACTCGCGGCTGGAGGCCCGCATCGTCGCCGGCGAACTGGCGGCGCAGATGCAGCTCAGCGCGCCGGAGGTCTTCGACCTGGGCCGCGAGTCGGCCGCCACGCGCGCCGCCTACGGGCTCGATGCCCCGGTCACCGCGGATTTCGGCCGCCGCTGCCTGCTCGCGCGGCGCCTGATCGAACGCGGGACGCGCTTCGTGCAAGTCTGGAGCGGGCCGCAGGGAGCGACGGATAATTGGGACAACCACGGCAGCATCCAGAACGAATTGCCGCCCATCGCTGCCAGCGTCGACCAGCCGATCGCGGCCCTGCTCGGCGACCTGCTCCAGCGCGGACTGTTCGATGACACGCTGGTCGTGTGGACGACCGAGTTCGGCCGCACGCCGTTCGCACAAAACGGCCAGGGCCGCGATCACAACGGCGGCAGCTTCGTCACGTGGCTCGCCGGCGCGGGCATCAAACCCGGCGCCACCCACGGCCGCAGCGACGACTTCGGCGGACTGGCGGTCGATGGCGTGACCCACTGCTACGACCTCCACGCCACCATGCTGCACCTGCTCGGCCTGGACCACGAACGCATCACCTTCCGCCACGGCGGCGTCGACCGCCGCCTCACCGACGTGCACGGCCACGTCGTGCACGAGGTCCTCGCGTGATGACCTTTTTCCGGACCTCGGCAGAGAAGACCCCTTATGTGATCCCGACTGAAAACCTGTGCGGAGAATCGTTGGGTTGGAGTCCCGCCCTCCGGCCTGAAGGCGCACATCGGCATTGAGCGCCAGGCGGCCCTGTGCTACTCGGGAGGCGAAAAGCGTCTGCGATACACTCCGCTCCACCCACATTCCGCCTCTTTCCGCCTCTCGCCTCCATGTCCGTCACTTGCCAACGAGATTCCTGGTCCTGGCTGCCGCGAGGATTTGCATCGACCCGATGGTCATTGATTCGCCGCGCGGGGCAGCGCGGCAGCGATGGCGAAGACGCCGTCAGCGAAGTATGCCGCCTGTACTGGCACCCGCTGTATGCCTTTCTCCGGAAGCGCGGCTACCGGCAGGAGGCGGCCCGTGATTTCGTCCAGTCGTTCATGGTCAGGCTGCTCGAGAAAGGGTGGTTGCGGAGAGCCGACGAGCATCGGGGACGGTTTCGGGCCTACATCCGGATGCTCCTGCTGAGGCATGTCTCGGCGGAAACCGCCCGCGCGGGCGCCAGGAAACGAGGCGGGGGCGCCGAGCACGTTCCGTTCGACGCCGATCTCTCCGAACGCACCCTGCGGGAGGATCCGGAGTTCGACGACTTGAGCCCCGAGGCCTATTTCAAGCGGTCTCTGGCGATCGCCCTGTTCGACGCCGCGCTCCGCGAACTCGACGACCGCTACCGGCGGCACGGGAACCTCGAAACTCTCGAAGCCCTGTTACCCGCGCTCGAAGGACCGATGCCCGACGAAACGTATGCCGACATCGGTCGTCGCCTCGGAATCAAAGCCAACGCCGTCAAGATCGCCGTGAAGCGAATGCGCCAGCGCTTCAGCGAGGCGCTGCGCACGGTCGCCGCCCGCACCCTGCGCCTTCCGCCCGGCCCGGAACTCGACGACGAAATCCGCGATTTGTTCGCGTGAACAGATGACTCTCATGAACTCCCGAAATCGGGCCCTCCGCCTGTAACCAGGTCGCCTGTTCCGCCCAATACACCCGGTGTTGATCCGATTGCCGGCCATGGCACACGACCCGTCTCCCTCCGAAAACCCGCCCCCCTCCTCTCCGCACGAGGAGCGCGACATCGATCCGTTTGCCGTCGTCCGGTCGATTCTCGGAGCGAGCCGCCGTCCGCCCCAGCCGGAAGTCGAAGGCTACGACATCGAAGCCTTCATCGCCGAAGGCGGGCTCGGGCATGTGTGGCGCGCCCGGCGCCGCGCCACAGGCGTTCCGGCCGCGCTCAAGATCCCGCACCGCCCGGATCCCGAACTTGCCGAGCGCCTCATGACCGAGGCCGACACCCTCAAGCGCCTTCGCCACCCGCACATCGTCGGGTTTCAGGAAATCACGAGCACCGCCGACGGCGTGCCGGTCCTCGTCATGGACCTCGTCGACGGCGCCACTCTCGCCGCCCATATCCCCGACGGTGGATTCGACTTCGACCACGCGCTGCGCCTCTTTTTCCCCGTCCTCGACGCCGTCGCCCACGCCCATGCCAATGGCATCGTGCATCGCGACCTCAAACCGTCCAACATCCTCCTCGACGCCGACGGCACGGTCAAAGTCTCCGATTTCGGCCTCGCCCGGCCGCTCCAGGAACGCCTCGTCGCCTTCTCCCTCACCCGCAGCGGCGCCGTCGCCGGCACCGTCGAATACCTCGCGCCCGAATGTTACCGGCCGGACTACGACCCAGCCCCTCCCGCCGACATCTTCGCGCTTGGCGTCCTCCTCTACGAACTCCTCACCGGCGCCCCGCCCCGCGGCGCCTGGCGGTCGCTTTCGCAAATCAAACGCCTCGACGTCCGCCTCGACGAACTCCTCTCCGATATCATCCATCCCGATCCCGCCAGCCGTCCGAAATCCCCGGCCATCATCCGCTCCCGCCTCGAAACCATTCGCGACTCCAAACCGCGGTTTGCAGGCACGCCGCTGGTCAATCAGGCCGTGCGCGCCGCCGACTTCGCCTGGACATGCGGTGGCCTCTACTTCTGCATCGCCGGATTCTGCAGCGTCCTCGCCATGACCCGGACGCCAAGGCCTGCCCTCTTCGACCTCACTTACGGCCTGTGGGCACTCCGCCTCGGCGGCTTCCTCGCCGTCTGGACCATGTCGCTCGGCCTCGGCGTCCTCTGGCTCTGGCAAATGATCCGCCTCTGGCGCTTCCGCCGGATTCCGCTCCGCGAATCCCTGCCCTCCCCGTTCGGCGCCCGCCTCGGAGGCACCAGAACCGCCGCCATGCTCGTCGGCCTCACACAGTTCTTCTGCGCCTGGCTCCCCGTCGTTTACGCCCTCATGATCATGGGGCTCAGCTTCCACTGGCGCGGGTCCGAAACGTCTCTCTGGCACAGTACCCTTGTCGTCACCCCCTGGATGACCGACGAGCCAGTCAGCCCATGGCGATGGGATCCGGCCAAAATGTTCGACGGCGGCGCCTATTGGCTCAAGGAGGCCACCCAAGGGTACGATCCCGGCTCCCTCGTCATCGCCGACAAAACCAGCTTCTACATCTTCATCCAGCCGGCCCTCATGGTCCTGTCCGCCACGATCATCGGCATCGGAATGATCTGGACGCTTTCCCGCTGGGTCTGGTCGTGGTGGCACGGCCGACGAAAGTCGGTCGTCGCATCGGCCGTGGCGGGAGGCATCGCCGCAGGCTTCATCGCCCGTACCGTGGCCAAGGATCTCGACTACCTCGCCTGGACGCGAACGATGTCCCCGGAGGAACTATTCAACCACGAGTCGGGTGTGGTTGTTGCCGAGTACCGCGAACTTGCCAATACCGCCTTCCGCGCCTGGTTTCTCCACGACAAGGAAGCCATGGCCAGCGTCCCGCGGCCGGCTGAGACATTCCATCCGAATTTTCGGTACGACCAGATGTCCATCGCTTCCCGCAACGAACTGCTCGCCTGGGTCCGCCGCGATCGATCCCGGGCCGCGGACGAAAACCGGCAGCACGAAAGAGTCGGCTACTCCCACGGAGCCATGATTCAGAAACGGAAGAGACGTCCCGTCGTGGAGCACGGCTGGCGCCTTCTTCGTTTCGCCGAGCCGCCAGGCGAACCGGTACTCGCCCATTTCATCAGATTCAGTCTGGACGGAACCTACTTTGAGCCGCGGAGTTTCCCAAGGTTCACCACAGCGGCGATCAAGGAGGACCTCCTCTACTCTGCCCGGCCCCTCCCGCTTTCCCCCGAAGACGCCGCCGCTTTCATCGATGAATTCGCGCGCGGGCTCAGCCTGCCCGACGCGCCGGACCTGGACCATCTCTTCATTCCCGTCATCATCTCACCGGATCCCAAGCCACGCCAAGTCGATCGCGTTCGACTCCAGGCGCAGGACGTGATCGATGTCCTTCGCGGCGAACGCGCCA
>CAZYHO010000411.1:0-4791 GCA_964647495.1 uncultured Akkermansia sp.
GTGCGGAACGCGATGGTCGCGACCGCGTTCCCGCCATCGCTTTCTTCCTCGCCTTCCTCCGCGTCATCCTGCTCGTCCGAGGCGGCCACTCGACCGGCCGGCACGCCGTCGATCGAGCGCGGCAGTTCGATTTCCAGGCGGTAGTGGCCGAGCGGGCCTGGCGGGATCTCGAGGCTGCCGTCGAGCGAGCCGGTATCGGAGAATCGGACGTCGGACCGCTGGATGAGCCGGCCTTTGGAGTCGAAGACCTTGAGCACGCCGGCCTCGGCGGCCGGCGGTTTGCGGACGCCCTTGGTGTCGATGACCCGGCTGACGGCCTTGTAGTAGACGGTGTGGCCTGGCTGGTAAACCGGCCGCTCGGTGAAGACGGTCACCTGGCGTTTCATGCCGGTTTGCGGCGCCCAGTCGTAGGGCACGCCGAAGCGCCACATGCTGAACGTATCGGCGCCCGGGCCGTCGATTTCGATCGCGTGCAGGTCCTGCGCGGTTTCGGCGAGAAGCCAGGAGGCGCCGGTGCGGGGCAGGCGGGCGGTGCCGTCCCCGGCCGTCGTGGCGCGGGCCATTTCCACTCGTTCCGCGTCGTAGGCGGTGAGTGTCACGCCGTCCAGCGGTTTGCCGGTGGCCTGCGAGAAGAGCGACACGAAGACCTCGTCGGCGGAGAGTTTCCACGCGAGCCCGATGTCCGTGAGCTGGACGAAAGCCTGCGCGCCGAAGCGCCTTTCCTTGCCTTGCCATTCCGGGCGCGCCTGGCCCTCGACCGACACGAACAACGCGCCTGCTTTCCGGCCGTTGAGCGCCTGGCGCCAGTCGATGACGAATTCATCCTGGTCGTCGATTGCCGCTGTGCCGGAGAATTCCTGTTCGAAGATCTTCTGGCCGGGCATGGCGTCGAACGGGATGCGCTGCAAGCCGCCGTATTCGCCGGTGGAGCCGTCGCCCTCGTCCGGATGCTGAAAGTGCCGGTACGCGCGCAGGGCGTAGATGAGCGAATCGCGGTCGGCCACTTTCGCGCGCACCCTGATCCGCGACAGGTTCACCGTGTGCACATCGAAGATCGACCGCCCCTGGGAAAGCTGGTTCACGCTGAACCCGGGCAGCGCGACCACCGGCGGGAGGACGTTGAACATGAATGATTTCGTGTAGGGGGCGGGCATGGCCAGGCCGTCGGCGGCGGTCAGGCCGGCGTCGAGCGTCAGCGTGTAGTCTGTCCTGTGCTGGAAGTTTCCGGAAAGCGTGATGACGCGGTTTTCGAGGGCGGCGGCATATCCCTCGGGCTGAGGGTGCAGTTTCACGCGATCGAGCACGTCCTGGGCGGACACATCGGGCGCCAGCTCCTTGTTGAAGCCGACCCTGATGACTTTCGGCAGGCCGACGTCGTTTTCCTCGACCGCGTACGACACGCCGAGGGGATCGATGTCGCCGATCGCGACGTACTGGGTTTCGTCGAGGCTTGTTTTGCCGTCGGCGGAGCGCACATCCTTGAGTTCGAGGCGCCATTGTTTGCCGGCGGGCAGCGGCTGGACAGGCACGACGATCAGCGTGCCCGGAAGCGCGAGAGCGGGCTCCGGCGCGGTGGCGGTGTCGGCCGCGCCGGCGACCCGCAGCGCCGCCTGGCGAAATGCGGGCGTCAGATGCCATCCTTTCGGCAGATCGCCGAATGTGGCGATACGCGCCGAAGCCTGGACTTTGCGGCCCGAGTCGTTGACGAAGTGGATCTGCCTGGCGGCTGCCGCCGGATTGACGGCATCGTTGAACTGGAGGATGAGCCGGGGAAGGCGCCTCAAATCACCGGAGTGATACCACCTCGGATGGCGGTCGATCAGCCGCAGTCCGGCGGCCTTCAGCGTGAAGTCCGGCTGCGGGTGCGGCAACGGTTTTCCGAAGGCATCGACCAGTCCGTCCCGCAGCGCGAATGTGTACGTCCGGCCGCGCTCCGGCTCTTCGCTCGGCACAAAAACGCCGCTTTCCGAACTGCGCCAGGTCCAACGGCCTTGCAGCGGCGGCGTGATCGTGAGGGGGCGGCGGGAGTCCTGCTGCTCGACGGACTCCCGGTCCCCCCACACATCGACCATACGCACCGGGAAGCGGGCTTCGATGGTGGTGTCCTCGGTCAGGGAGCGTGTGGTGCTTTGCCAGACGACCGGCGCGGGCTGCGGCGCCCGGGCAACCTGGACCAGAGCCTGGGACGGGGACTGGGACGGGGGTCGGACGACGCGCAGTCGCGGCGAACCGGACTGGGCGATGGTGGGAACGAGCTGCCCGCTTGCGAGCCACAGGGCGCCGGACAGCGTGAGAAACAAGGGTAATTTCATAAGAGTCGGGGGGATCAGCGAATCAACGGTGGCTCGACGCCGAACCTTTCATAAAAAGTGCCGCCGAAGCGCGGAAAAACGAATGCTTTTCGAGAACCGGAGGGCTGGCGGCAGTCGATGAGGCGCCGAGGCGCGGCTGTTGACGCGGCCGATGGGGCGTGGCCATGATGGCGGCAGTGAGCGAATTTGCCATCGACCTCCAGAACGTCGCCAAGACTTATGCCGGCGGCGTCGCGGCGTTGCGGGATGTGGTCATGCAGGTGCGGCCCGGGGAGATCTTCGGACTGCTCGGGCCGAACGGCGCGGGCAAAAGCACCCTGGTCAAGATCCTCCTGACGATCGTCCGCCCGACCCGCATCCAGGGCACGCTGCTCGGGCGGCCGGTCGGGCATCGCCCCACGCTGGAAAGGGTGGGGTACTTGCCGGAGGCCTCACGCTTTCCGGACTACCTGACCGGCGCCCAGGTGCTTGACTATGTGGGCGGGCTGCACCGGGTGCCGCGTGCCGACCGCCGCCGGAAAGCCGGGGAATTGCTTGAGCTGGTCGGCCTGGCCGGATGGGAGGGAAAACCGCTGCGCACCTACAGCAAGGGGATGCGCCAGCGTCTCGGACTGGCCCAGGCTCTCATCAATGATCCGGCCCTCGTGCTTCTCGATGAGCCGACCGACGGGCTGGACCCGATCGGACGGCGCGAGGTAGCCGGCCTGATGCGCGAGCTGCGGCGGCGCGGCACGACCGTGTTTCTCAACAGCCATCTGCTCGGGGAGGCCGAGCGCCTGTGCGATCGAGTCGCGATCCTCTCGAATGGCCAGGTCGTCCGCCAGGGGACCGTGGAAAGCCTGACGCAGGAGGGGAAACGGTACGAGGTGCGCCTCGAAGGCCGCCTGCCGGCGGACGTCGCGCTGCGCGACCTCGTGGCCTCCCTGGGCGGCAGGGTGGACTTCGACGCAGAGGACGGCTGCACGCGCATTCACCTGGAGACCGGCCGCTCGCAGTTTTTGCAGCCGCTCATCGACGCTCTGCGCGCGCTCGGGATCACGATCGATGCCATCATCCCGCAGCGACAGTCGCTCGAGGACTTTTTCATCGGCGTCGTGCAGCCGCCGCCCGAGCCGCCCCCGTTGTTCGATTCATCCATCACCGTGGTCAGCGATCCCGCGACCCGGCGGTGAAATGCCGCCGCTTTCCCCACCCAGCCACCCGCACCCGCACCCATGCAACTCGCCGCCATTTTCGCCGACACATGGCGCCTCCTGCGCGCCCGCAATGTGTTTCGGGTGGCCCTGGCCAGCACCGTGTTCGTGGGACTGCTCTATGCCTCTCTCGGTTTCACCGACCGCGGCATGGTTCTTTTTTATGCGCTGGAAATCGAGAACGACACGTTCTACGCCAGTTCGCCCGGGGCTTCGGCATTGGCCATCAACATATTCTATTACATCACGAAGTGGTGGACCACGCTGTTCGGTGTGATCCTCGCGCTGGTCACCTGCGCCGCGCTGTTTCCCGATTTCATGGCGCCGGGAGCCATCGACGCTGTGTTGTCGAAACCGATCGGGCGCGGCCGGCTATTTCTGTACAAATATGTGAGCGGGCTGCTGTTCGCGCTGGTGCTGGTGCTGGTGCTGGCGGTGATGGCGTTCTTCACGCTCCGGTGGCGGCTGGGCATCTGGCATCCGGCGGTTTTCTGGAGCGTGCCGCTGGCGACCGTGCTCTTCAGTTACCTGTATGCGGTGTGCGTGCTTTTCGGCGTGTGGACCCGCTCGGCGATGGCCTCGCTGCTGCTCACCTTGCTCTTCTGGATCGGCTGCTGGGGGCTCCAATGGGCGGAAAACCTCTCCGCCCAGATGAGCCGCACCACGTCGGCCGCCGCCGCGCTCACCGGCGAGTCCAGCGCCATGAGCAAGGCCGAGATCGCCCACCGGGTTTTCCGCGGCGTCATGTTCGTACTCCCCAAAACAAGGGAAACCACCGACCTCGTCCAGCGCGCCGTGCTCCGCGACCGCGACCGCGAATACATCCGCGACAAGGAGATCGCCGATCAGGTCGCCCGCAACGAGGACCTCGCCCTCCTCCTCAACAGGCCGCCCGAACCCGAACAGGTCATCCGCGAGCGCGTCGTCAAGGACATGGACGCCATGTCATCCCTCGAAAAATCACCGCTCTACATCCTCGGCACCTCGCTCGCATTCGAGGCGGTCGTTCTCCTCGTCGCAGGCTGGCTCTTCAGCCGCCGCGACTATTGACCTGCGCCACGCGCGCCCCCGCCGCCCCCACGCATGCCCGCCGCCATCGCCATCGCCGCCCACCCGGACGACATCGAATACGTCATGGCCGGCACCCTGCTCCGGCTTCGGCACGCCGGCTGGGAGACACACTGCTTCAACCTCTGCCGCGGCAATTGCGGCAGCCTGGAAATGGACGCCGAAACCACCGCGCGCATCCGCCTCGCCGAAGCCCGGGCCGCCGCCGCCGTGCTCGA
>CAZYHO010000412.1:0-4782 GCA_964647495.1 uncultured Akkermansia sp.
TTCGGGAAACGGCGGCATGGGGGACGCGGCAAACGCGCAAAAATGGCAGAGAACTGGCGCCACCGCATCCACAAAGTGTTTCCCGGGAATCAGCCAGGCCCGGATCAGACTCCGCATCACCGCGCCCACCGTCAAGGACGCCGCCAACCTCCGCCACATCGTCGCCGGCCTGCGCGACCGCGAGTGGTCCGTCCCGACCGTCGCCAAGAATCACAGACACCCACTTTTTGGCGGCGGGCGTGGCGGCATCGTTCGTCCGTATTCAGCGGAACAAGACCATGATGAATAGAACCGCCACTCCTCCAACGTCCACATGACAGCCCTCCTCCAGTATTCGTGATGGCCTTCGTGGTCAAGAAAACCAGGATCATTGAACCCGACAGATTCTTTGATTCAACAGGCGGGGACGCCTGTTGAGCGTGTTGGGCGCGCGGGCCGGAGGCCAGCGTCACGGCCATGAGGCGCTTCATTTGTCCTGGGCAGGCTCAGGCTTGGGTGACGCGGCTTTGGCTTTTTCGAGGACGTGGGCGAGGCTGACCGGTTTGCCGTCCTGGCGTTTGCTTTCGTCGGCGGCTTCCATGAAGGCGAAGAGTTCGATGGTTTCGGCGGCGGGGACCGGGGGTTGGCGTGTCTGGAAGAACTTGATGATTTCCGCGACGAGCGGGCCGTATCCGTCGAAAGCGCCGACCGGGGCTTCGCCGGACTCGCCGCGGGCGCCGCCGCCGTACTCCTTGCTCTCGCGGAAAGTGCCGGTGCGGCCGCCGGACCACTGGCCGGTGACGAGGATTTTGCCGTCGGGGGTGGTCGATCGGGTGACCGACTCGCAACCGGCGCCCATCACGGTGAAGAGCGATTCGCAGCCGTGGACGCCGTACCAGAAGAGGTCAGGGTGGGTTGGTTCGATGTGGGCGGGGCTGGTGGTTTCGGCGCTGAGGACGCGGCCGATGCTGCCGTTGCGGACGGCCTGTGTTTGTTTGGCGAAGCGGAGGGACGACGAGCTGAACACGGGAATACCGGCCTGATCGGCGAGGCGGAAAATCTCGATGGCGTCGGCGAGTGTGCCGGCGAGCGGCTTGTCGATGTACATCGGTTTTCCGGCGGCGATGACGGCTTTCGCCTGGGCGAGGTGGGGCCGGCCGTCGACGCTTTCGATGAGCACGGCGTCGACCTCGGCGCACATGGCTTCGATGGTGTCGAAGATCTTGACGCCATGTTTTTCGCGCAGGGTGGCGGTGTATTGATCGACGCGACTGATGCTGGACTCGATGTCCGGGCTGCCGCCTTTGAAGGCGGCGACGACGCGGGCGCCCGGCACATGGTCAGGGGCCTGCGTGTTGTGGAGGATTTCGGTGAAGGCGGTGGCGTGCGACGTGTCGAGCCCGACGATGCCGAGGCGGAGAGTGTCGGCGGCACGGGTGGTGGCGGTGAGCGCGGCGGCGGTGGCGAGCGCAGTGAGCGCGGCGAGTGCGGCGGGAACGGCGGCGAATATGGGCGATGTCGGTTTCATTGAGGGGTGATGGGCTGGGATTGGCGCAGGTAGGCGAAGAGGTCGCGGAGTTCCTGATCGGCGAGGTCATCGATCAGGCCTTCCGGCATGAGGCTGCGGCCGAACGGTTTGATTTCGGCGATGTCGGCGCGGGCGAGCGGAATGTCGGTGCCGTCGAACCCGCGGAGCACGATGCCATGGGCGTCGCTGTCGGCGAGGAATCCGCTGAGCGAACGGCCGTCGGTGGTGGTGACGAGGTGGTTTTCGAAGCCCTCGCGGATCTCGGCGTTGGGATCGATGATGCCGGTGAGCAGGGTGGTGAGGTCGTCGCGTTGATAGGACGTGAGGTTCGGGCCGATGGCGCCGCCTTTGTGGAAAAGCGTGTGGCAGGCGCCGCAGCGGGCGAGGTAAATCGGCTCGCCGCGGTAGGCGTCGCCCGGCCCGGCGGCGAGCGACTCGCGCACGGCGGCGATGCGGGCGCGCGGCGCCAGCGCGGGGGATCCGGCCGGCACGCCGGCGAGCACGGTTTCGAGCTTCGGCGCGAGGGCGGGATCGTCATGGGCGCGGAGGCGTTCGACGAGATCCGGCGTGAGCGCGGCGCGATCGACCGTGCCGGCCTCGGCGGCGTCGAGCCATACGATCGCCCAGGCCGCGCGGCTGACGAGGAGGTTCAGCGCGGACACGCGAACGTCGGGCGGGAGGCCGGCCCATTCGGCCACCAGACGACGGCCGATGTCGGGTGCCTCGTGGCCCGAGAGCGCGCCGAGCGCGGTTTTGCGCAACTCGACGCTGGGGTCGGAGAGGCTGAGCGCGAGGAGCACCGGCAGGCTGTCGGGGTGCTTCGTGTCGCCGAAAGTGCGCGCGGCTTCCAGGCGCGCCTTGAGATCGGCGTTGGGATCGGAGAGCAGGGCGAGCGCGTCCGCGACGGCGGCTGGATCGCCTTGGCGGAGGCGCAGGGCGGGGGAGGTGAGGCCGCCGGCGGCGAGGGCGGCGGCGAGTTCGTCCGGCAGCGAGGGCAGGGCGCGCCCGGCGAAGGCCTGCTCGAACCCGTGCATGAGCGCTTGTTGATCATCAGGCGACGGCGCCAGCGCCAGCAGGCGCGCGCAGGCGAGAAAGTCCTGGCGCGTGCCAGCCTCGGCGAACCGCCGCATGAGTCGCGGGACGATGTGTTTCCGCGCGAGCGGCGCGGCCCAGAGTGAGGCGTCATCGAAAAGCGCGAGCACCGCCTCGCGGTCCGCGGCGCAGTGGGATTCGATGATGAACCACACCATGAGCGGGATGAACGGGTCGTCGGCATCCTCGGCGCGGCGGGCGAGGGCGGCGGCGAGCGGCAGCGCCTGGGCGGCCGGCAGCCGGCGCGCGGTGGAAACCAACTGGCTGCGCACTTCGGCGTCGGGCTCGGCGCGCGCGAGGTCGAGTGCGCGGGCGGCCACGGCGGCGGGCAGGACACGGGCATCGCCGAGCAGGCGGATGGTCCAGGCGCGCACCATCGGGGCCGGGTGGTCGAGCGATTTCAGCGCGAGCGCGGCATCGAGACGGCCGAGCCCGTGCAGCGCCCAGAGTGCTTCGAGGGCCGGATGGAGCGGCGCGGATTCGAGCAGCGGGACGAGCGCGGGAGCGGTGGCGGTGGCGCGCCTTTCCGCGAGCAGTCGGACGGCTGTCTGCCGGTGCCACGGGCTCGGGTGCGAGAGCGCGGCGACGAGGGCGACGTTCGATTTGGCGGCGAGATTCACGTCTTTCTCGAGCGGCAGGTCGCGGCCGCGGAGCCGGTAAAGGCGGCCGGTGGCGGGATCGATCTGGCTTTGGTAGTTCTGGCCGTGGGCGATGTATTCCTCGCGGAAATCGGCGATGACGATGGAGCCGTCCGGGGCGTTCGCGATGAAGACAGGGCGGAAGGTTTCGTCGTCGGTGCGGAGAGGAAACCCGATGTCGGCCGTCGAGAAGGTCGAGCCATGGGGTTTGCGCTCGGCGGCGACGACGTGGTGGTGGAGCGGGTCGATGGCGAGGAAGCGCCCGAGCAGGCGTTCGGGCAGCGCGGCGCCGGCGGCGACGCAGAGCATGTGCGAGAAACGCGGGATCGAGTGCGCGCTGTGCATCATGGGCAGCTCGCCGAAAGCGAAGGCATTGGGCGCGGGGCCGAACTTTCCCGGATCCTTGCTCTGCTTGAGGTAAAGGCCGTCCTGGATGTGATGCCAGCCGCGCGTGTCACCGCCGTTGTGGCCGCTGAAGAGGCGGCCTTCGGCGTCGAACGAAAGACCGAAGGTATTGCCGCTGCCGTCGGCGAAGATCTCGTAGATCATTGTCTCCGGATGATAGCGCCAGACCATGCAGCCTTCGGTGTACAGGCCGGGGGCGCCGGGGGCGTCGATGCCGGGGCGCACGATGCGGCTGGTGGTGGTGCTTCCCTGGGCTCCGTAAAGCCATCCGTCCGGCCCCCAGGCGAGGCCGTTTGCCACGCTGTGCGTGTCCTCGAGGCCGAATCCGGCGAGCCTGACCTCGGGCTCGCGGTCGGGGATGTCGTCGCCGTCGGCGTCCGGGTAAAACAGGAGATACGGCGTGTGCATCACCCAGAAGCCACCGAATCCGCTGACGGCGGCATTCGCCATGTTCAGGCCCGTGAGGACGTGCGTGTGCCGGTCGAAGAATCCATCGCCGTCCGTGTCCTCGTGCACGCTGATGATGTCGGCGCCGCGGTCGTGGTGCGGCGGGGCAGGCGGAATCTTGTCGTACCTGGAACGGTAGTATTTGTCGCGGCTGATCATGCGCAGGCCGGCGGGATACGGGTACTGGCGGTACTGCGACACCCAGGCGCGGCCGCGCGCGTCGAAGCTCACGTGCGTTGGCTGGGCGATGTCCGGCTCGGCGAGAAGTTGTTCGACCACGAGGTCGTCTTCCGTTTGCAGGGCGGCCAGCGCTGCGTCCGGCGCGACGAATTTCCCGCGTTCCAGCGCGGCGGCGCGGCCCATCGGTGAAGTGGCCGGCCGGAACATCGCTTCCGTGTACGCGGCCCGGGCGGGCGGCTGCGGCGACGGCTGGAGGTCGGCGGCCGGCGGTTCGCCGGCGGTGGCCTCCCAGGCCGGTCCGAGCGGCAGTTCATCGAAATAACCGGCGAAGCGCGGAGCCTCGGGAAATCCGACGGCGGCGCCCGGCCCGTCCCAGCGCACGACGATGGTATTGAAGGCGTCTTTCACCAGAATGTCCTTGGGCACCTTGAAGCGCGCGCTTTCGCGCGGAGTGAGTGGACCGCTTTCGATGATGAGGCGGCCGTTGAGCCAGACGGACAGCGCGCCATGGAC
>CAZYHO010000413.1:0-4768 GCA_964647495.1 uncultured Akkermansia sp.
TCGAGTTCACCCTGCCGGACAACGCCGCTTTTCTCCGGCTGCAGAAACAGTAATGGCGACCAGAAACGGGAATCACCCGTTGCGCCTGAACTCCGCGCGTTTACCTGGCGAGATGCGACATGCCGCCGCCCCCGAACTGCCGCACCGGCGAGACCGGGCGCCGGATCTCGTGGTGCGTCTTGATTTCGATATCGGGTTCCTGGACGTCCTGCTTGATGGCAAAGCGGGATTTGGTTTCGGTCACGCTGCGCTCGGTTGGGGTGCAGGCCAGTGACAGGTCCTGCGGCAGAGCGGCGGTGCTGTCGGTGGTCAAATCAGACAGATGAGCCAGGCGATGAAAAAAGCGCGGCAAGCCGCCTCCTCCGCCTCGCGGGAAGCTTTCTTGGCACAATTGAGGCGGGATGGCCGAATTCTGAACCAGCCTATCACCAAATAACCGCCATTCAAAAGGCTGCGGAAAAGCTGGGGATCTCCTCCAGGAAATCCCCGCTCTCCACACAAACAGGTTCTTAGTGGCGGGAAACCAGCGACTGCTGCAGCTCCCGGATGCCGCGGGTCATGGTGAGCTTGGTGCCATCACGCAGGAAGACGGTGTATTCTCCTTTTGCGAACGGTTTCAACTCGCGGATGCGGGCGATGTTGACGATGGCGGAGCGGCTGATGCGGACGAACTGCGAAGGATCGAGCTGTTCCTCCAGCGCGCGCATGGTTTCGCGGTAAAGGTGGGACTTCTCGCCGACATGCAGGGTGGCGTAGTTCGCGGAGGATTCGATCCAGTCGATGTCCGCGGCATCCACGATGAGCACGCGACTGGCGGACCTGACGACGAAGCGCGCGACGTGGGCGCGTTTCTGCCCGAGTTGTTCGAGCATCGTGAGGATGCGGTCGGTGTCCCGCTCGCCGGATGCTGCCTGCTGCCGGAGTCGCTCACGGACCATCTGCACGGCGGCATGGAAACGCGACGGCTTGAAGGGCTTGAGCAGATAGTCCACGGCGTGGAACTCGAACGCCCGCAGAGCGTGCTGGTCGAAGGCGGTGGTGAAAATGACAAATGGCAACATCTGCGCATCCAGCGCGCGCAACACGTCGAAGCCATCCGTTTCGGGCATCTGGATGTCGAGAAACACCAGATCGGGGCGATGTTGGATGATGGCGGCGATCGCTTCCTTTCCATCGGCACACTCGGCCACGACGGTCACATCGGCTTCCGCGGCGATCAGATCCCGAACGCGGTCGCGTGCGGGGGCTTCGTCGTCAACGATGATGGCGGTGATGGGCATGCGGAGAATTGTCAGAGGGTGGACGGCTGATCGCGCCACGGGATTTCGACGCGGACCGCGATGCCGCCGTCACGGTTGGGGCTGATCTCAAACTGGTGGTCGTCGCCATACAGCGCCGACAGCCGCGCCCGGGTGTTGGAAAGGCCGATGCCTTCTCTGGGCGCGGTGGCACACTCGCCTTTGAAACCGACGCCGTCATCGGCGACCTCCAGCTTCAGTGTGCGGCCATCGCGTTGCGCCCGGAGGGTGATGGTTCCGCCCGAGGCGCGTGGCTCGATGCCGTGGCGTACGGCGTTTTCGACCAGTGGCTGGAGCAGCAGGGCGGGGACGATGGCCTCATAAGCCGCCGGGGCGATCTCATGGAGCACGCGCAGGCGTTCGCCGAAGCGCATCTGCTGGATTTCCAGATAGAGATGCAATGTTTCGATTTCCCGGCGCAGCGTCACTTCGTGCTCTCTGGAAGCGTCGAGATTGTGACGCAGGAAATCGGACAGAGTGACGATCATGTTTTCCGCCGCTTCAGGTTGCCGGCGGACGAGCGAGGCGATGGCATTGAGGGTGTTGAACAGGAAATGCGGCTGGATCTGGCTCTTGAGCGCCTGGAGATTGGCCTGGCTGAGCCGGGCTTCGAGTTCCAGCGTGTGACGCTCGCGTTCTCCCAACTGCCGGTAATATCCCGCCACCCAGACCAGTGCCACGATGCTCCAGTAAATCGGGATGGAGTATTGCGAACGGATCACCGCGATTCTCAGGAAATCCTGCCACGGGCCTGGAGGTTTGACGGGAATCAGCATCCCGGGTGCGGAGACGAATCCAGGCGCCGGAATTCTCGCCGGTGACGGTTCGCGGACCACCACGAGGCTGCCGGACACCTGCGGAGCCGTTGGAGCCACGGCGCCGGCGGATGCCGCTTCGCCAGGAATGGCAGTGAAGGAACTGCTATCCATGGCATTTGGAAATGCAGGGGAAGTGGAATCCGACGGAAGTCCCGGCGGCTGCCTGTTCTCGTCCGTGACCATTTTCGCCACGGCATGGATGCTCCGGATTTGAAACCATCCTGCCAATTCGAGGCATCGGGACAATCCCTGATAGACGAGCGCGACCAGCACACAGGCGATCAAATGCGGCCACAAGCCGGGCAGCCATTTGTCACGCTCCAACCGGAAACGTTCCGCCAGCCAGAGCGTGGGCGGCGCCAGCACCAGCCATGGCAGCCATTCAGTGACGGCGCGCAGAAACGCATCCCGCCACCTGATCCTGATCGGCCAGTCCACTCCCAACCAGTAAAACTGCGCCGCGAAAACAGTCACCACCACCGTCCACACCAAGGCAACCACCGCCAGTTTGATGGCGGCGGCTTTCAAGCGGTTTGGCGGATGGACAGGCATCACGAAGGCGGTGTTTCTGACGGAGCCCGGCCAATGCTGCTCCGGCCCCGCGTACATGGCAGCGGAGTGAGCCTCCTGCAACCATCCCGGGAGCAACCCTGCCAATTCAGGGATCAACGCGGGAAACTCGATGATGAAGCGCGCGTGTGAACGGATGCATCGAGTTTACGCGGGCAATGGAACCGGCATCCCTGCGCATGGTTTGCACGGCGCCACAGCCGACGAAGTGGCTATCCCAGTTTTTCCGGGCTTCGTGTCAGCAAACGTCCATTCGTCCCCAACGCGTTGCCGGCGGATGGATTCCCCTCAATGATGACATCCGATCAGCGACCGTCAGACGTAATTCATGTGCCGCGTTGCTCTTCGAGAACACAACAAACACCAAACCAGATTCAATCATGAAATACACAAGAATCATGACCGCCCTGCTGCTTCCGCTCGCCGCCCAAGCCGCCCCACAGGAAACGGCTCCGGCCACCCAGAGCCAAACCATCGCAGCACAAGATACAGCCGGCTCCGCAGGAACCCTCGAACTTCGAGCAAATGCCCAACCGGCTCAGGGGGAACTTCGCGTGGAGGGAGGCAGCGCGTCGCCTGCTGTGGTACAAAGCGGGAAACCGATTCCGGCGAATGGAGTCCTGGCGATCGGCTCCCCTGCCCCCGCCGTCAAGTTTGGCGAGTTTTTCAAGGGGGATGAAATCCGCGCACTGGATCCCGAGAAGACGTACATCATCGAATTCTGGGCGATCAATTGCGCACCGTGCGTTGCCGCCATGCCGCACATGACGGAGCTGGCGAAAAAAGCCGGGGACTCCGTGGTCGTTGTCGGCGTGAACGCATGGAATGACCCCGCGGAGTCGATCAAGACCTTCCTCGGGAAGCAGGGCGGCAAGGTCGGCTATCGCATCGCCAGTGACCCGGATGGTTTCATGATGAAGAATTGGATGGAGGCTGCCGGAGCACGCGGCATTCCGTCCGCCTTTGTCGTGGTCAAGGGCACGGTGCTGTGGATCGGCCATCCAGGAGAACTGGATCTGGAGACCCTCACGGGACTCCGGGACGGCAGGCTTACAGTCGAAGCCATGCGCAGGAGACACGACGACAATCTGGCGTGTGCCGCTGAATTCGGAATTCCGCTTGTGGAGACCAAAGGCGATGCCGAGGTTGTCCTCGCGAAACTCAAGGAACTGGCAACCAGGTATCCCGACGCCACATTTCCGGCGCACATGCGCGGACATTTTGAAAACATGCTGAAAAAGGTGCCTGACGGCGAGGCGACTCACAAGTCCGGAAAGCAGCAAGCGGACTTTGCCGGGCGGGTGCAAACGGCGACAGCCCGGATTGACGTCAACACGCCGGAAGGCCAGGAGGCGATGAAAGTCATTGTCCACGAGACCAACGTGAATACAGGCCATTCCAGAGAAGCCACTCTGAAGTGGCAGGACGGGCGCAAGGTGCTTCGTGTTGTCGAGAATTCGAAGCTCCTGTTCGACGGCCCCGTGGATACCGAAGATGAGCAGGCCAAAATTCCCGAAAATGTGCAGAAGCAGTTTTCCCGTATGTGGATTCTCGGGAAAAATGCCAAGAAACCCGGTGAGGCGCTGACGCCTAGCGAGAAACAGGAATTCAACAAGGCCAGGGAGGAATACGACAAGGCGGCGCGGTAAGCGTGCCGTGCGATATGGCCGGCTCCATGCCCGGCAAGACTTGGATGATGCAGGCTAACTCCTCAACCCATCCAGGTGCTCCGGACATGGCAAGCTCTCCGGACTGCCTTCCCCAGCCCCGCATTGCAAGCCAATGGAGAAGAATGTGAACAAGAGGTGAAAGTGGCGATCAGCGCAGCGAAGCAAATTCCTGGCAGAGAGAGAGGCAGACACCCACTTTTGCAAACCGCAGTACGCACCGCCGGTCGGACGACGAGAAGGTGATTTCGTGACGGGCTTTCATCCAGACGGTAACGGCTTGCACCCCATTGTCCCGATAGCGCAAAGGCGCATCGGAATGCAGGGTAAGGCGCAACGGGTACCGCGAACCTTTGTCGATTCCATTGAATTCGACGGGGGTGTTGTCCGCCGGCGCCAGCGTCTTGCCCGCGGA
>CAZYHO010000414.1:0-4735 GCA_964647495.1 uncultured Akkermansia sp.
GCGCAGATGTTTGTCGGAATGAGGAGCGAGACGCTCGATGGACGAGGCGGGGACGCCTCGTCCGGCGGGCGGGACGCGCCGCCCTACCCTTCGCCGCACAGGTGTTTGAGGACACTGACCACCGCATGGACTCACAAGGATCGAGTGACTCTCGTTGATTCGTCGCTTTATTCGCGTGGATGATGCGGACGATTCTGTTTCTGGTGGGCGCGGTGGTTTCCGTCTGGCCGGCTGTGGCGGCTCCGGTGATTTCCGAGTTCATGGCGGCGAACGCGAGCACGTTCAAGGACGGCCACGGCAACTACGAGGACTGGGTGGAAATCTGGAATCCGGATGCCGCGCCGGTGGACCTCGCGGGATGGCGGCTGACGGACTCCCGGAACGCGCCGGCCAAGTTCGTTTTTCCCTCGCGCGTGCTGCCCTCGGGCGGGCGCCTCGTGGTGATCTGCTCCGGGCGTGCGGGTGCGGCCGACGGCGCGCCGTATACCGATCCGGCGGGGTACTGGCATGCTCCCTTCGCGCTGGCGAGGGAGGGTGAATACCTGGCGTTGATTTCCCCGGATGGCGCGATGCGGACCAGTGAATTCTCACCGGCGTATCCGCCGCAGGTGAGCGACCTGAGCTACGGCACGCGGGCCGCGGCCGAACCGTTGATCGACGACACCACGCCGGTGCGGTACCTGGCCCCGACGAATGCCAGCCCGGACAACGCGGCGACGAACTGGCGCGCGATCAATTTCAACGACAACACATGGCGATCCGGGAGCGGCAGCGGCGTCGGCTTCGAAATGGGATCGCCGGTCGCCGTGTGGCTGCTCGATGACGCGGCGGGATCCACCGCGGCCGACAGCGCCGGCGCCCTTGCGGCCACGGCGAACGGAAGCGCGCCCGACTTCGATGCGCCGGGCGCCCGGCCGTTCACCGGCACGGCCGCGCAGTTCGCGGGAAATGGCGGCCTGAGCGCGCCGTTCTCCGCTCAACTGAATCCACCGAGCGTGTTTTCCTTCGCCGCCTGGGTGAGGCCGACCGGCGGCGCCGGCTACCGCACGGTGGTCTCGTCCCGCACCGGGACACCCGGCGCGCAGCGCGGATACATCCTGTACCTCACGCCGTCGAATACCTGGGAATTCTGGACAGGCACCGGCGCCACATGGCACATCGTGGCCGGCGGCGCCGCGGCCATGGACACATGGACGCACATCGCCATCACGCGCAGCGCGTCCGGCACCAAACGAATCTATCTCAACGGCGTGCAGGCCGCGTCCACCGGCGGCGCCTACGCCCCGAACGTCAATCCATCCCACGGATTTCACATCGGGTGCGGTGACGACACGGGCGACGGATACCGATTCGTCGGGCTCATCGACGATGCCGCCTTTTTTCCCGCCGAACTCAGCGCGCTGCTCGTCCAGCAGCTTCGCGACGCCGGCGCCGGGAGTTTTCCCACGCCGCTGTATCCGGCCCACTATCAAAACGACGTGCAGGGCGTGATGGCCGCCGGTTCGCCAGGCATCTACACGCGCCACCGGTTCGCCGTGGCGGACAAATCGCTCTATGCCTCGTTGCGCCTGCGGATCAAATACGACGACGCCTACGTCGCATTCGTGAACGGCGTGGAAGTCGCGCGCGGCAACTTCGACGGATCACGCGCCTGGAATTCGGTGGCCGACACCGACCGCGCCGACGGGCAGGCCATCGTCTTTGAAGACACCGACATCACAGCGACCGCGCTCCCGGCGCTCGTCGACGGCACGAACGTGCTCGCCATTCACGGCATGCGGCGCTCGCTGGCCCACGAGGATTTCCTGCTCGCGCCGGTGCTGGAGGCCGGTCTGGCTCCGTCCGTGGCCACGGACGGATTTCTGCTTGTGCCGACGCCGGGCGCATCGAACGGCGGCTCCTTCATCGACCCCGGGCCGGGCATCACCGGCGTCACGCATTCGCCATCCGATCCGCTCGCCGGGGAAACGGTGACCGTGACCGCGCGCATCACGCCGCGCCTCGCGCCGATCGCCGCGGTGTCGCTCGTCACGCGCGTCATGTACATGCCCGAAGCCGCGCCCATTCCGATGACCGATACCGGTCCGGATCCGGACGCCACCGACGGCAGCCGGCTATTCACGGCGCAAATCCCGGATGCCGGTGGCGTGGCGGCGCGCCGCATGCTCAGGTATTTCGTCACCGCGACCGACACCGACGGCCGCACATGGCGCGCGCCCTACCCGGTCGATCTCACCAACGCGGACGGCGTTTCGCAATCGCCGCAATACTTCGGCATGGTGGTCCGCGATCCGGCGCTGACCGCAGGCATGCCGATCATGCAGTGGTTCACCAACGACGTGCCTAACAGTGATACACGCACGGGCAGCCGGGCCAGCGTGCTCTACGGCGGCCGGTTTTACGACAACATCTACGTCCGCCAGCGCGGCGGCTACACATCCGCCGGATCGCAGAAGTTCAACTTCAACGCCGGTGACGGAATCTACGTCAACGAGCTGCTGGGGCGCGTCGGCGAGGTGAACATGAACAGCAGCGGCGCCGATTCGAACCACTACCGGATCGCCGCCAGCTACGAGATGCTGCGCACCAGCGGGCATCCTGCCTGCGAGGCGTTCACGGTGGCCATGTACCGCAACGGCGCCTTCCAGCGCATGGGTGTGCTCATCGAGCAGGTCGACGATGATTACCTGGAGCGCTGGGGGTACGACGAGGACGGGGCGCTGTATAAATTCGTGCAGCGGCTCGGCGAGACACCACTGCCCGGCGGAGACTATTCCAATTCGCCGGCATTCGGCGACACGCTGTACGGCATCGAGAAGAAAACACGTCTCCACGAGGGGATGAGCGACCTGGAGGAATTCATCGCGGGCCTGCTCAATGGCGCCGCCGAGGAGCGGAAGGCGCATCTGTTCTCGACGCTCAACCTCCCGAACTTCATCAATTTCATGGCGATGCGGCCGCTGATTTCAGACAGCGACACGAACCGGAAGAACTTTTATTTTTACCGCGACAGCGACCGGTCGCGCGAGTGGTACCTGTTTCCGTGGGACAAGGACGGCACGATGATGGGAGCGATCAACCCGTGGCAGGCGACGCTGCTTTACAGGGCGGAGGCGAGTTCGACCAAGCAATGGAACGTGCTTTGGGAGCAGGCGTACCAGTCGACCGAAATCCGGTCCATGGTCGGGCGGCGGTTGCGCACGCTGATGGACACGCTGCTCGGGCGGCCGGGCACTCCGGCCGGCAGCTCGGTGATCGAGCAGCGGATGGCGGCGGTGCGGGCGACGATGACGCCGCTTCCACCCGGCGTGAACGTGGGCGGGTACAATACGATCGGCTCGTGGAATTCGTGGCTCTCGCAGAACCGCAACAGCCTGTACAACACGTTCGGCCCGTCCAGCGCCTATGGCATGATTCCGCAGGCGCCGGCGCCGGACGCCGCGACGCATGTGAGCATCGAAAGCGCGGACCCGAATCCCGCCGCGGGCACGCAGGACCTCGAGCACATCGTCCTGCGCAATACCGGCGCCGAGGCGGTCGATATGACCGGGTGGTCGCTTCGCGGCGGCGGAATCGATCATGTTTTCACGGCCGGCACCGTGATCCCGGGCACCGGCGTGACCGCCACGCTCAACCGCGCGATCGTCTGCAACAACCGCGGCGCGTACCGCCGCCGCGCCGGCGCACCCGCGACCGCCGAGTATCTGCTCGGCGATTACACCGGCGCTTTGAGCGCGCGCGGAGGCACCGTGGAATTGCGCGACGAGACAGGCGCCCTCGTTTCCAGCCACACGCTGCCGGTCGCGCCGACCGCCGCCCAGCGGCAGTTGCGCGTCAGCAAGCTGCTGTTCGCGCCCGCCGAGGCCACGGATACCGAGCGCGCCGCGCTGACCGGAGTCGAGGCGCGCGACTTCGAGTTCATCGAACTCATCAACATCGGCGACACTCCGCTCGATCTCGCCGGCTGCCGGTTCACCGACGGCATCGCGTTCACGTTCGCGGCGGACACCGTGCTGGAACCGGGCGGCCGCATCGCCGTGGCCACGCATCCGGGCGCTTTCGACCTCCGCTACGGCGCCGGTCATCGCCGCGTCGGGCCGACCGTCGGCGTGCTCGACAATGCCGGCGAGCGCGTGCGTCTCGTCGATGCCGTGGGCGAAGAGGTCCTCGATTTCACGTACTCGCCGGAGTGGTTCGCGGCCGCGCTGCACAGCGGCTATGCCCTCGTCGCCCTCGACCCCGCGACCGCGAATCCGGACGCCTGGGGCCTTGCGGAATCGTGGGGACTGAGCGCCGATCCCGGCGGCGCGCCCACGCAGGCGAATCCGTTTTTCTCGCAGGAATATGCGGGCTGGTCGCGCTCGGTTTTCTCCGAGGCCGAACGATCGCAGCCCGAGATCAGCGGTCCCGCCGCCGTGCTCAACGCGGCCGCAATTCCGAACCTGCTCGCCTTCGCGCTCACCCTCGACCCGCGCGCGCCCGACCCCGCACGATGGCCGGAATTCGTCACCATCGAGGACAGCGGCCAGTTGTTCCCGGCGCTCCGGTTCCGCCGGTGGAAAAGCGCGCCCGGCGCCACCTGCACGCTCGAAGCCGCCGCCGACCCGCTCCCCGGATCCTGGCAGCCGGGCGGAGTGCCCGCCGCCTCGCTCGACCACGGCGACGGCACGGTCACCGTCACCCTGCGCGACACCGTGCCGCTCGGCGCGGCTGGAACGCGTTTCCTGCGGCTGAA
>CAZYHO010000415.1:0-4725 GCA_964647495.1 uncultured Akkermansia sp.
CGGTTGCCGCGTGCACGGGATGGCCCGGTTCCCGATTCTCCGGAGGCGTCCGAGCCACGGATCGGCCTGTCCCATTCGGCGCACGTTCAGATTATTGTCCCCGCGGAGCGCCGCAGCGGTGACAATCTTGCGATGCCGCCATCCGATCCAGAATTGGCCGAGTTCGCCGCCACCGGCGAGGAGGCGGCCTTTCGCGCGCTGGTCGAACGCCATGCCGGGCACCTGCACGCGGCGGCGATGCGACGGCTCGGCGCGCACGCACATCTGGCCGCGGACGTGACGCAGCAGGTCTTCACGAAACTCGCGTGCCACGCCCGCGCGCTGCCGCCGGACGTGGTGCTCGGCGCGTGGCTGCACCGCCAGTGCCAGCGTTTCGCCCTCAATACCGTGCGGGCGGAAACCCGCCGGCAGCGCCGTGAACATCATGCCGCCATGAACGAGCCGCTTTCGCCCGCCGCCCCGCCGCCCCTGGCCTCCACCCTGCTCCCGCAACTCGACGAGGCCCTCGATGCGCTCAGCGCGCGCGACCGCGAGGTTCTCATTTTGCGTTATTTCGAAGACCGCGACCTCCGCGGCGTCGCGGCCGCTCTCGACCTCACGCCAGAGGCCGCCAAAAAACGCGTCTCCCGCGCGCTGGAACGACTGCGCGCCCTGCTCACGCGCCGCGGGATCGCCCTCAGCCCGGCGGCCCTTGCCGGCGTCCTCACCACGGAAACAGCCAAAGCCGCGCCGTCGGGACTGGTTCCGATCCTCACCTCCACCGCTCTGGAGGCCGCAACCACAAGCGGCGCGGGCGCCGGCTTTCTCACCACCTTGATGATGACTCACACGACTTCCGCGCTCACCGGCGCCGCAGCCGGCCTTTTGCTCACCGGTGTGTTGTATTGGCGGCAGGCGGCACCGCCGATTTCGGTGGCCGCGGCGCCCGCCGTCGAGGCCGCTTTGCCACCCCGCCCGATGCCGCTCGCCTTCACCGCCACCGGCTCGCTGGACCGCCTGGTGGAGGAAGCCCGCACGGTGGAGGAAATCGTCGAAGCGCTGCGACAAGTCTTGAACGGACCTCCCAGCCGCCAGGCCACGCTGCAGGCGGAAATGCTGATGGGCCGTGTGCCGCCCGCCGATTTCCTGCGAGGGCTCAAACTGGCGGACACCACAATCACCGATGCGGCCAAGACGGAATTTCTCCATCTGGTGACCCGCGTGTGGGCGGCCGCGGATCCCGGGGCGGCCACACGGGCGCTTTACGAATCCGATCTCGGCAAACCCAGCCATACCATGGCCGAGAAGGCCGCGTTCAATTCTCGCCGGTCGCAGGGAATCATCGAGCAATTCATCTTGTTCTCTACTTTCCAGCAATGGCTGGAACGCGCGCCGACAGAGGCCGTGGCATGGGTGGATGAAGTGTGGCGGCTCCGGCCAGCCGATCCATCCGAACCTTCGGCGGGAACGGATCAGTATCCATATCACGGCCCCACGCTCGCCGGAGCCGTGGCGGAGCATCTTTTCAAGAAGGATCCCCACGCCGCCTGGGAGTATCTGCTCAAGTTGCCGGCGTCCTGGCTGGAACGCAATGGGGGACTCGCGCAGCCCCTTGACGCCGCCAGCCCCGCGGAACTTGAAGCCTTTCTGAAGTCGCTCGGCGAATCCTCCCTTTCCGGGACGCGACTTGCCTTGTTGGAGACATTGGGCAGGTATCATTGGAAACACCTGATCACGCTGTCGGATGCCGCCACGACCGAGCCCCGCCTTCGTTATGAAGCCGGGCTGGCTTTCATGGCGGCCGACTATTTCGAGGGCGATACCATTGCCGATCCTTTCGGCGATCCCTTCAGCTCGCAAGGCTCGACCGCCGAGGAAAAAGTCTCCCGGCGCATGGATTTCCTGCACCGCTGGGCCGGGAACCTGGAGACCCCGTTGTCCGCTGCGCAGATAGCGGAGGTGGCGGAGGTTTGGCGATCGGACCATCCGCAAATGGCAGAGGCTTTTCTTTCCTGGCTGCGCACGCAACCCGGCGCCGATGATATCTTGATCCGCGGAGCGCTCGACGCCAACCGCGCGATGGAGATGGAGTCACGGATACGCTGGGCCGCCGCCATCGGCGAGGAAGCGCGCCGGGCGCCGATCCTTCGCGGGTTGTGCCGCCAATGGCTGGACGAGTCCCGCTGGGGCACCCGCGCCTTCGTTGAAGAATCAAATTTCCCGCCCGAGGTCAACGCCATGCTGGCGGATCTTCTCGCCCCATGAACCGAACGATGATCAGTCGGTTTCTCGCCGCGCTGAGCGGATTGGCCCTGTCGCTTCTCGCCGGAGCCGGGGTGCTGCTGTGGCAGCATCACCAACGAAGCCACGTATTGGAAAGTCATCCGCCAATGGCGAACATGACCGCCCTTGCGCCGGAATCAGCCGCGGCGCAGGCGCTCTCCGCCTGGTTGTCCCATCGCCACGCGGCGGCCCCTTTCTCCGATGGCGCCCTCCACGCCTGTCATGTGCTGGACACGCTGAACGCGGCCGCCTGTCGGGCATTGGCGGCGTCGGCTTCGGCGCAACCGGAGCCAGATAAACATCAGTTGCTGGGTGATGTGCTGGGCCGCTGGATCGTGCTGGAACCCGCCGAAGCCATGACGTGGGCTCTGCGCCACCTGTCGGTCCATGATCCCATTCTCGCGCAAACCGGTCTCGTCTGGGCCTGGCGCGACCCCGCCGCGCTCGTCGCCTGGTATGAGGCTGGCCTCTCCGGAGAGGAAACGTTGCGAGCCGCTTTCAAAAGACTCGACGTTCCGAGATGGCTGCCCCGCAGCGACACCCGCCTGTGCGCGCGGACGTTCGCCCTGGATCTCGCCGGCAGAAATTCCGGCGGGACTCGCTATACCGATTCGCTGGTCGTCGACGAAGCGGTGACCACGCCGCAGGCGGCGGCGGTGTTTGCCGCCGAGGTCGCCACGGTGCATCGGGAACTCTTTGCCGATGAAAAAGCCGTCCACTCAGGCATTCAACGTTTGGTCGGCTGGCTGCGCCGAGCGTGGCTGCGGGTCGATCGCGATGGCTGGGACCACTGGGCGACGGAGCATCCCAAGCTGGCGCGATGGGCGCGGACGGGTAACAGCAGCGACGAAGAATTGTATTTCCACATCACTTCCGATCTCACCGCCGCCGCCACCCGCTGGATCGAAAAAGCGCCCGCAGAGGAACAAGCCGAAATCCTGAGCCCGATTATCGATACCTGGGCCGCGCGCGACCTCGACGCCGCCGGCGTGTGGCTGGCCGCGCAAGGCGGCGGAGAGAGGACATGGGCGGCCGTCGAATCCTTCGCCAGGCACGCCGCCGCGGTCGATCCCGAAGCCGCCTTCCAATGGGCGGCGACAATCGGCGATCCCGCGCGCCGCGCCCGCGCCGAGCGCCAGGCGTTTCTGCGCTGGCACGACGCCGAGCCCTCCGCCGCGATGGCGTGGCTGGAGCATTCCGGCTGGAGCGAAGATCAACAGACCGCCGTGCGCGAAATGGCGGCGGTACGAGGCCGTTGACAACACCCAGCAGCCGCTTTCCTCCAGCTCCATCAATAGCTTGCGGCGGGCCAGGGCTTGCATCAAAGGGCTTTTACACTCGGAGGCGGGCAAAAAAAACTTTGTTCCATTCTGTTCAAAACTGTAACAATAAGGTGGCCCGTGTTCTTAAACAGAAGGAAGCAAAGGCAGCGAAGGTGGGCGGTGCGCTGCGGACTCTTCAAATCAAAGCCCTTTGTTTCCTTTGCTTCCTTCTGTTCAAAATCGTGATGACAAGGCGCTTCAGGGCCTCAGCGTGGCTTCGATGACTTTCCTGCAGCGGGTCACGGGGGAGCAAGATGGCAAAAATGCAGATGAGGAAAGGTGGCGAAGTCATTATCGAAAGACACCACACGGGCACCTGCGGTTTGGGCCATCGTGGCCAGTCAGAGATTGAGGTCGGGCAGATCAAGGCCGGACATGCGTGTCTTCCTCGGTCATGAGTTCTTCAATCCGGCGATTGCTCAAGAAGCTTTGAGCCGACTTTGGCATAGATTCCGCAATGGCATGGCCATTGCGGTTGGTTGCTACTATATTGCTGGGGAGCGACATCCAACAGATCCGCGACTTCCCGGCCAAGGCTCAAGAGTAAAAATCTGTTTGGTGAGGTGGGTCTTGACCAGGTTTCGACGTCCAGCTCGATCAGCGGACGCCGTAGCTTTCGAGGACCTTCGCGACGGTTTCGCGCTCGTCATTGTTGAGCGGGGTGCCGCGTTTCAACTTGCTGGCCAGAGTCTGGACGGAGATTCTGGCTTCTCTCGCGATCGCTGAAAGGTTGAGTACCGGCGCCATCGCACTGAGGCGGTCAAGCGTGGTGTCCGGCTGCGGTATCGGTTTGCCATGTTTTTCCGCAGCCTCCAGCCAAAGTTGGGCGGCGATCGTCACTTCGCGGACAGCCTCCTCGGGTGTGTCACCGTAAGCGATACAGGTCCGCAGAACAGGAATGGCCGCTTCGTAACTTTCGTCGAGTTCGCTCCACCGGACGGTGATTTGATAGGGGATGGATTTCATGAAATGAGATCAGTTTTGTTCAGGAATAAGGGTTTCACGGATTTTTCGGATGTAGCCGTTTTATATTTTGTTGCCATGAGGCGCAAGGACGATGGGTGAGTCATGAGCGGAGGAAACGAATACTTGGTGAGACCCGCATCCCCCTGTTTTACTGAACCCGTGGTTCTCCAGGAGA
>CAZYHO010000416.1:0-2284 GCA_964647495.1 uncultured Akkermansia sp.
CGCGTGCAGGGGATGGCCCGGTTCCCGATTCTCCCGAGGCTCCCGGGCAGGAGGCGAACGATTCATGCGCACCAGGCATTCGCGCTTTCCATCTTGGCTAGAACGTCTGGATCACCAGCCCGCTCCGCAGCTTTGGTTCGAACCATGTGCTCTTTGGCGGCATGATCTGGCCGGCATCCGAGATTGCCATGAGCTGCGCCACGGTCGTCGGGTACATGGAAAAGGCGCAGGCGGCCTGACCCGAATCGACGCGTCGTTCGAGCGCTTCCGGGCCGCGGATGCCGCCGATGAATTCGATCCGCTCGCTGGTACGCGGGTCGTCGATGCCCAGGAGCGGCCCGAGCACGCGTGTTTGAAGCACACTCACGTCGAGCGCGTCGACCGGGCTGGCGTCCTGATCGTACGGCCAGTTGAGCGAGTACCACCGGCCGGCGCCGAGGTAGAGGTGGACGGACTCGGGCGTCGTCGGCGCTTTGAAATCGGTCGGGGCGACCACGATGCCTGTCTCGGCGATGGCCGCGAGCAGCGAGTCGGGTGTGTGGCCGTGGAGGTCGGTCACGGCGCGGTTGTACGGCAGGATCCTGAGCTGTGTGGCGGGAAAAAGGACGCCGAGAAACCAGTTGTAGTCTTCCTCGCCGGTATGCGCGGGGTTGTTGGCCCGGCGTTCGCCTCCGACGCGCGCCGCGCTCGCGCTGCGGTGATGGCCGTCGGCCACGTAGGCGCTCGGCACATGGTCGCCGAAAAGCGCCGCCAGCCGCGCCGCCCGCTCGCCGGTCACGCGCCACACGGTGTGCCCGATCCCGTCGTCCGCGACAAAGTCGAAGAGCGGCGCCTCGCGATCGGTGACCTCGCGCTCCAGCGCGTCGATCTCCGCCACGTCCTTGTACGTCAGGAAAACGGGTCCCGTGTGAGCCGACAGCGTGTCGACCAACCGCGTGCGGTCGTCCTCCTTCACCTGGCGCGTCTTCTCGTGTTTCTTGATCACGTCGCGCTCGTAGTCCTCGATGTGACAGCCGGCGATCAGGCCGGTCTGCCGGTGCGCGCCCATCGATTGCCGGTAGAAATACACCGCCGGTTCGCGCTCGCGCACGAGCACCCCATCCTCCTGCAGCCGCAGGAAATTTTCCCGCGCCATCGCGTACACCGCGCCATCGTAGGCATCGATCTCCGCCGGCAGATCGATTTCCGCGCGGTCGACGTGCAGCAGGTTGCGCGGATTGCCGGCGGCGAGCGCGGCCGCCTCCGAGCGGTCGACCACGTCGTACGGCACCGCCGCCACTTCCGCGGCAAACGGCGCCGCGGGCACAAGACCTTGAATCGGTTTCAGTCGCATGAGGATAAACGCGGAATATGTGGACCGCCCGATGCAGCAGGCACACCGGAGGCAGGCGCGCCGTCCGCCGTCACGCGGCATCCCACGTTTCGCGGATGAGCCGGTAGCCTTCCGTGTACACTTCCTCGGGCGAGGAAAAGAAATCGCGCCAGACGCGCGTGGCCGCCGCCAGATCCGGCAACGCTCCGCCGAACGCCTCGATCGTCAGCCACTTGTCGTATCCCAGCTTCTTGAGCTTCCGGATCGTCTCGCGGCACGGCGCGTGCCCGCGTCCGGGGGTGCCCCGGTCGTTCTCGGAAATGTGGACGTGGTTCAGCTTGCCGGTCGCGAAGACGGTATCGATCGCGCCGAGCGGATCCTTCTCCTCGATGTTCGCGTGAAACGTGTCGTACATCGTGCCGAAAGCCGCGTGATCCACGCGCCGCACGTAACTCGCCGCCTGCTCCATCGTGTTCAGCAGATGCGATTCGAACCGGTTCAGCGCCTCGATCCCGCACCGAATGCCCGCGGCTTCCGCCACCGGCGCGATCGCCCGGTGCACGCCGGCGGCCGCGTCGAGTTCGGCCTCGCTCGGATATTTCCCGGTGAACTGGCCGAGCACCTGGTAGTACGGCCCGCACAGCGTTTGCACACCGGCCTCGTGCGCGCATTCGATCACGCGTTTCAGGTGGTCGATCGCGCCCTGCCTGTTCTCGGCCACCGGCGAAATCGCGTTGTGCTCCTCGTCCGGCAGCACGGTGACCGCCGTGCATTCCAGGCCATTGTCCTTGAGCACCTGGCCGACACCGCGGAAATGCGCCGGGTCATTCCCGTCAAAAATGGGAACCTCCACGCCATCGTACCCGACCGCCTTCAACTTCGAAAACAGCGGGTACAAGTCCTCGGTCACATGACCGGTCCACAATAACAAATTAAAGCCGATTTTCATAGGAAGGCGCGACTTAAGCGCGC
>CAZYHO010000416.1:2384-4706 GCA_964647495.1 uncultured Akkermansia sp.
CCCGACCAGGTCGTTGAGCCGCTGGACCATGTCGCGCGGATCGTCGAGCAGGCCGGCGGAAAGCAGTGCGTTGTCGAGCAACTGTCTTGCCGCGAGCGCG
Source organism: uncultured Akkermansia sp. (assembly GCA_964647495.1). GTDB lineage: Bacteria > Verrucomicrobiota > Verrucomicrobiia > Verrucomicrobiales > V1-33 > CAJBME01. The sequence continues at coordinate 2,485 of CAZYHO010000416.1, forward strand.
GCGAGGTCCGGCTTTTCCGTGCGCGCGGCGGCCAGTCCTTTGACCATCGGGTGGCGCGGGTTGATTTCCAGTTTCACGCGCACCGGCTCGACCTCCTGCTGCATCGCGCGCATGACTGCCCGCATCTGCGGTGTGGGCGCGTGTTCGGACGTAAGCGCAAGAACCGGGGCATCGACGAGCCGCGAGCTGCCCGCGACATCGGTCACGGCGCCGCCCAGCGTTTCCTTGAGCCACGAGCAGAGGGCGTCAACTTCGGCCTCCGGCAGTGGTTCCTCGCCTGATTCCGCCGGCGCTTCATCGAGCTTCACGTCCTCGCGGGTCACCGGGATGAGTTGCTTCCCGTCGAATTCACGCAGACTGCCCAGCATGTAGTCGTCCAGCGGCTCGTACGCGAAAAGCACTTCGAGCCCCCGCGTCTTGAACGCCTCGAGGTACGGACCGGCCTCGATGGCGGCGCGGTTCGGCGCGATCTGGTAATAAATGGCGTCCTGCCCCTCCTTCATCCGGCTCACGTAATCGCCGAGCCCGGTGAGCCGGCCGGCGTCCTGCAAGGACGATTCGAACCGGAGCAGCCTGGCCAGCGAGTCCTTGTGGCGGAAGTCGTTGACCACGCCCTCCTTCAGGAAGCGCGCGAATTCCTTGTAAAACGCCGCGTAGTTTTCCGGCTCCTCGGTGGCCTGCTGTTCGAGCATCTTGATCACGCGCCCGGCGATCACGTCGCCCAGTTTGCGCACCAGCGCGCTGTCCTGCATCGTCTCGCGCGAAATGTTCAGCGGCAGATCCTCGCTGTCGACCACCCCGCGCACGAACCGCAGCCACTCGGGCAGGAAATCCGGCGGCTGCGAGTCGATGAGCACCCGCCGGCAGTAAAGCGCCACGCCCGGCTCGGTCTGGCCGAAGCCGAGTTTCTCGGGGTTGTCGGTCGGCACGAACAACAGCGCGTTGATCTGCAGCGGCGCGTCGGCCGCGAAATGCACGCGGAAACGCGGCTTGTCCCACGCCTTGCACGCGAATTTGTAGAACTCCTCGTACTGCTCGTCGCTCACCTCGCTCTTCGGCTTGAGCCACAATGCCTCCACCGTGTTCACGCGCTCGCCGTTGAGCAGGATCGGAAACGGCACGAAATTCGAATACTTCTCCAGAATGTCCTTCACACGCGTCGCCTGGGCAAACTCGTGCGCATCGTCCTGAAGCTCGATCACGATGCGCGCTCCGCGTGACTGCCCGGGCGCCTCCTCGATCGTGAAACCGCTCGCCCCGTCGCTCGTCCACACCAGGTGCTCGCCATCGGGCCGCGCCGAATGCGTGAAAACACGCACCCGTTTCGCCACCATGAAGACCGAGTAGAACCCGACACCGAACTTCCCGATCAGGCTCCCCGGCGTGCTGCCGCCGCTCTCCTTCAGCGCTTGCAGGAAGGCCTTGGTCCCGGAGTGCGCGATCGTCCCGAGGTTCTGGGCGAGTTCCTCGCGCGTCAGGCCGTTCCCGTGGTCCGCGATCGTCAGCGTCTTGGCCGCGTCGTCCGTCGTGATCGAAATCTCCAGCGGCAGGTCAGGCTCGTAAATCTCCGCGCCGCCGGCCAATTGCGCGTGCCTCAGCTTCTCCATGGCGTCCGAGGCATTGGACACCAGCTCGCGAATGAAGATCTCGCGGTCCGTGTAAAGCGAATGAATGACGATGTCCAGCAGTTGCCGGACTTCCGCCTGAAACGGCTGGGGGTTGGGTGTGCTCATGATCGATCGATGACTTCCTCCAATTCGGGAGGGAAACGACATAGCCGCCGCCGCCGGACTGTCAAAACGTCCCGCAATTCTCACCCCGATCATTCGCGCGCTCCCGGGGGCCGTCGGACGGAGTGTTGGAGGCTTATGGGCCTATGGGGCCTATGGGGCTCATGTGGCCAATGGGCTATGCGCGGCTCGGCTTGAGGTTCGGGCTTACCGCCGGGACTCCAACCGAAATGCCGTGGGAAACAATGTTCGGTTGGAGTCCCGCCTTCAGGCGGAAGCGCAGCGTTTTGCGGAACGCTCTTTTCGCACCAGGCTTCGCGCCCGGCTGAAGCCGGTACTCCAACTGAAAAACCTGTGCACAACGACGTCGGGTTGGAGTCCCGCCTTCAGGCGGAAGCGCGAAGCCAAGTGCACCTCATACCCGACCTCCGACCTCCGACCTCTGCCTCCGCCCTCCTCAATACCCCACCGGCCTGAGAAAATGCAGCCAGT
>CAZYHO010000417.1:0-4689 GCA_964647495.1 uncultured Akkermansia sp.
GTGGCAGAGCATGAAGCGGTCGAGCTGGGCTTCGGGGAGTTCGAAGGTGCCGCTTTGTTCGATCGGATTCTGGGTGGCGATGACGACGAACGGCTGGGGGAGGCGGAACGTTTCATTGCCGATGGTGACGCGGCGTTCCTGCATGGCTTCGAGCAGGGCACTCTGCACCTTCGGGGCGGCGCGGTTGATTTCGTCGGCGAGCAGGAGGTTGGTGAAGATCGGGCCGCGGCGGGTGCGGAAATCGCCGGTGCGCGGGTCGAGGATTTCGGAGCCGACGATGTCGGAGGGGAGGAGGTCGATGGTGAACTGGACGCGGGCGAACTTGAGGTCGATGGTTTTCGCCAGGGTATCGACCAGCAGGGTCTTGGCGAGGCCGGGCATACCCTGGAGGAGGATGTGGCCGCTGGTGAGCAGGGCGACGAGGAGGCGTTCGACGACGACATCCTGCCCGACCACGACTTCTGAAATGCGGGAACGGATCGAGTAAACGAACGGATCGATGGCGGGCGCGTGCATGCTGGGGGAACGTGGCGGGTGGAAGATTGTTAGCAAAAGAAAAGATGGCCGCCGGGCGCGGCGGGAGGCGGTCACACATCGGTGAGGACGTGGCGGTTGTTCCACAGGTAGCGCAAACCGGACCAAATGGTGGTGAAAACCGCCAGCCAGAGGAAGAGCTGGCCGAGGACGGCCGGGGAAAAGGCGGGCACGCGGAAAACCGGGGCGATCCAATGGAAGGGAGGTTCGCGGCTGGCGAGCCACAGCAGGCCGTGGATGAGGACGGCGATCTGGGCGCCGGTTTTCCACTTGCCCCAACCGTCGGCGGAGAGCACGGCGCCATGAGTGGCGGCGAGGGTGCGCAGGCCGGTGATCAGGAACTCCCGGGCGAGAACGGCGCACGTCACCCATGGCGGGATCACGCCGGCCACGGAAAGCAGGACAAACGCCGAACAGGTGAGCACCTTGTCGACGAGCGGGTCCATCAGCGCGCCGAACTGGGTCACCAGCCCGTATTTCCGGGCGAGCCAGCCGTCCACGAAGTCGGTCACCGACCCGATGATGAACAGGATGGCCGCCCAACTCCAGGCCCACGGCGCCTCCAGGGCGACTACGGCGACAAAGATCCCGGTCAAGACCAGGCGGGCGAGCGTGATTTGATTGGGGAGATTCAAGGCGGAGCCGGCAGCCGCCGGCGGCATGCGATAGCCCAGCGAGCGTGAGGGCTCAACTGCGAAGCGGTGTGGACATTGGTGGAAAGTGCGGTGGGGCGTGCCAGGCTGGGGGGTGGCGGGATTTCAACTGAGCAGTCCGTACGAGCCGCAGGGCGACCAGGGCCAGGCGATCGCGAAGCTGGCGAGGTCGTTGCGTGCCGGGAACGCGCACCAGACGTTGCTGGGGGTGACGGGATCGGGGAAGACGTTCACGATGGCGAACCTGATTGCGGAGGCGGGGAAGCCGGCGCTGGTGATGTCGCACAACAAGACGCTGGCGGCGCAGCTTTACTCCGAGTTCAAGGCGTTTTTCCCGAACAACGCGGTCGAGTACTTCGTGAGTTACTTCGATTATTACCAGCCCGAGGCGTACATTCCGCGGACGGACACGTACATCGAGAAGGATTCGTCGATCAACGACGAGATCGAGCGCCTGCGGCTGAGCACGATGGGGTCGCTGCTGACGCGCGGGGACGTGCTGGTGGTGGCCAGTGTTTCGTGCATTTACGGCCTGGGATCGCCGGAGGACTACAAGGACATGATGGTGCCCGTCTGGACCGGCCAGCCGCTGCGGCGCGAAGATCTGCTGGGCCGGCTGGTCGGAATTCTGTTCGAGCGCAACGACATCGCGTTCGGCCGCGGGAAGTTCCGCGTGCGCGGCGACATCGTCGACGTGCATCCGGCCTACCTGGACAGCGAGGCGATCCGTGTCGAGTTTTTCGGGGACGAGGTCGAGCGGATTTCGTTGATCGATCCGCTGACCGGTGGGTCGAGAGGGCGGCTCGAGCGCCACACGTTTTACCCGGCGAAGCAGTTCGTGACGCCCGGAGACAAGATGAAGCTGGCGATCACGGCGATCCGCGCGGAGGCGGACGAGCGGGTGGCGTGGTTCGAGACGCAGGGAAAGTACATCGAGGCGCAGCGGATCCGGCAGCGCACCGACTATGACCTCGAGATGATGCAGGAAATGGGGTTTTGCTCGGGGATCGAGAACTACAGCCGCCACCTGACGTTCCGGGAGCCCGGTTCCACTCCGTACACGCTGCTGGACTTTTTCCCGGACGATTTCCTGCTTCTGGTGGACGAGAGCCATGCGACCGTGCCGCAGATCGGCGGGATGTATGAAGGGGACAAGTCGAGGAAGACGACGCTGGTGGAGTACGGGTTCCGGTTGCCGAGCGCGCTGGACAACCGGCCGCTGAAGTTCGCGGAGTTCATGAAGCGGACGCGGCAGCGGGTTTACGTGAGCGCCACACCGGCGCGGTTCGAGATCGAGAACAGCGTGGTTGGCAACACCGGCTACATTCCGCACCCGCGCGACCGCGTCGGCGGGGAGGAAGCCACTCCCGAACTGCTCCCGGGCGGCGCCCGTCCCGCGAGCCGGCGTGCCGTGGCCAAGGTCAGCGGGGCGGACGAGGCGCCGGAAGCGTTCGACGTCACCACGCCGGGCCGGCATCTGATTGTCGAGCAGATCATCCGGCCGACCGGCCTGCTCGACCCCGAGATCGGGCTGCGTCCGCTCAAGGACCAGATCGACGAAACGATCGAACTGTGCCGCCAGCGCGTGGAGAAAGGCGAGCGCGTGCTCATTACCACGCTCACGAAACGGACCGCGGAAGACCTCACCGATTACCTGCGCAATGTCGGCCTGAAAGTGCGCTACCTGCACAGCGACATCGACGCGATCCAGCGCGTCGAGATCCTGCGCGCTTTGCGTGCCGGGGAGTTCGATATTCTTGTCGGCATCAACCTGCTCCGCGAAGGGCTGGACCTGCCCGAGGTCAGCCTGGTTTGCATTCTGGACGCCGACAAGGAGGGCTATCTGAGAAGCGAGACCAGCCTCATCCAGACGGCCGGGCGGGCCGCGCGCCACGTCAATGGGCGGGTCGTCCTGTTTGCCGATCAGGTGACGCAGTCGATCCAGCGGCTGATGGACATCACGGCCTACCGCCGGCGCAAGCAGCAGGAACACAACGAAGCGCACGGCATCACGCCGCAGAGTGTGATCCGCGGGGTGCAGGAGAGCCTGCACATGATCCAGGCGGGCCGCCGGGTCGAGGAAGACATCGTGAGCAAGGTGGCCGAGGGGGAGGGGGACCTGGACCTGCTGAACCTCCTGCGCGAGCTGGAAAGCGAGATGCGGGAGGCCGCGGCGGCACTCGAGTACGAGCGCGCCGCGCTGCTTCGCGACCAGATCCGCCAGCTCAAGGCGTCCACGGGCATGGCGGGCGAGCCCGCCGCGGAGGCCGGGAAACGCGGCGCCGGCAAGCCCGTGTCTTATCGCGGCGGGAAAAAAGGCGGCCGCGTGGCGGTGCGGAAGTGAGGGGCCGGGGGACGGAGGTCGGAGGTCGGGAAAGCGGTTATTCAGAAGTGATTCAGTGGGCAGTGGGCAGAGATGAAGGGGGCAGACGCTTTATCGGCTCCCAGAGGCCGCACAGGCCGCACAGGCCGCATAAGCTCCATAGGCCCATGCATCTGGTGGTGACAAAACGGGGGAGGACGTTTTTATGTCCGCGGTGCTGGAATACCTGAAAATCGCCCGACCCGATCACTGGCTGAAGAACGTGTTCATCGTCTTCGGTCATGTGGTGGCGTGGGCGCTTGTGCCGGCGGTGCCGTTCAATGCCGCGACGATATGGCTGGCGGCGCTTTCGCTGCTGCCGGCCTGCCTCATCGCTTCGGCGAACTACATCATCAACGAGATCCTCGACGCGCCGTTCGACCGGCTGCATCCGACCAAGCGTCTGCGCGGCGTGCCCGCCGGCAAAGTGAAGGTGCGTGTGCTGTGGTGGTTGATGGCGGGCCTCGTCCTGGCCGGGTTTGCGATGAGTCTGGCCATGTTTCCGGCGGGCTACACGCTGGCGCTCGCGCTCCTGCTGCTCAGCGGCGTGGTGTACAATGTGCCGCCGCTGAGGTTGAAGGACCGGGCGTTTGCCGACGTGATCGCCGAGTCGTTCAACAATCCGATCCGCCTCTGGCTCGGATGGTACGCGCTGGCGCCCGGATTGGGCGTGGTGCCGCCCTTGAGCATCGTGCTCGCGTGGTGGGCATTCGGCGGCCTGCTCATGACCGGCAAGCGCTACAGCGAGTTCAGGTTCATCGGCGATCCCGAAGTCAGCGGCGCCTATCGCAAGAGTTTCCTCACGTACACCGAGCCGAAACTCCTGCTCGCGATGATCACGTACGCCGCCCTCTTTTGCTTCTGCGCAGGCGTCGCCGTCGCCGCTTATCCAAACCTCAACAACCTCGTCCTCGTCTTCCCCGTCCTGCTCGCCGCCGTGCTCGCGTACTTCCGCCACGCCATGAGCGAGGTCGGCGCCCGCCTCGAACCGGAACAACTGCTCCAGAACAAATGGATCGTCATCGGCGCCATCGCCACCACCGCCCTCACCGCATGGTTGCTCGTCACCGATCTGCCGCTCCTCGACTGGCTGCATTTTCTCAGGCCGGTGGGGTATTGAGGAGGGCGGAGGCAGAGGTC
>CAZYHO010000418.1:0-4665 GCA_964647495.1 uncultured Akkermansia sp.
GGGACGGTTATCCGGTGACGATGGACGTGGATTTCAAAATGCTCATCGGCTATGCGGCCAACGGCGACCGCTACGAGGACTGGCTGACCAATCCGGAGCCGAATGTCTCCGGGATCGCCCGCGATCTGCAAGGCGATTTCTTCATCACGGGCCAGGCCACGGCTGGCGGCCCCGGCGCGGCGGTGCACACGGCATCTGACATCCCGATTTCCGCCGGCGGCCGCGGCGCCGCGGCCTTCACCGGGGTGATGGACAACACCGATGTCTTCTTCAAAGCCATGCAGGCGGCCATCGGCGGCGCAAAATGACGGAGCGCCACGGCAATCATGACACATCAATTCACCCATACTTATAGATACCATGAAAATGATACAGTTATCGGCGGGCCTTCTGCTCGCCTTCGCCATCGCGCTTCCGGGCCATGCCTTGTTGCTGAGTTTTGACTCGGGCAGCACGACGGAAGGCACGGGACGGCCGATCAACACGTCCTTCAGCGTGGACTCGGCCTACCTGGAAACCGAGGATGAGTTCGGCGATCCGCTGCCGGTGCCGGTGTGGACGCCGATCGAGCCGGCGAAAATCGGAAACCCGGCCGACGCTGGTTACGGCGACGCCATTTCGGGCGCCGGCGCGCTGGACGCCAATTTCGACCAGATCCTCTTCACCTTCGACTCGCCCATCTACCTGCGCGAGTTCAGCACCATCCTCGACGACAGCGCCTTCGGGAATCTTGGGGACTGGCCGATCCAGTTCTTCAGCGCCTCCGACCGCCTGCTGGCCGAAATCTTTATCGACCAGACGCAGCCCAGGTTCGTGGCCCAGCTCACCTCGGGTCCGATCGGCGGCGTCAAGAAGATCCTGCTGCCCAGCGGCGCCTACTACGACGAGGTGAAGCTGAACGTGCCGGAAGGCGGGCCTGGTATCGCCCTGCTGGCGCTCATGGTAGTGGGCGGCGCGGTTGCAGCGCGCCACGGGAAGGGAGGTGCGGTCCGGCGGTCTCCGGAGGCCGCAGGTGGTGGTGGGGTGGAATGAGGTCTTCAATTCCTGCGCGCCGCCTGATTTCCTTCAGGGGGGAGGTGATGGCTCACGGTGCACAGAGCACGGCTCACGGTGTGCGGTTGAGGGGACGGGGCGCCCGGTTTCAGGATTCATGGCGCATGGGCCGCATGTGCCCCATGCCCATACACAGGTGGCGGGGGGCCGGGATTCTGTGCTGGTTGTTTTCCATTTGGTGCTCAAAAATCGGGAGAATTACTATTTTTCTAAAAATTCGACTTTATTTTCCCGTATTTCGCGTCATTATGCTCTTCGTGGCGTTCTTCGCGCCAATGATTCTTGAGCATGAGAAATCCATTCGCTGACGACATTTTTGCCGCGGGCGACTCCGGGTCGGCTGGCGGCGAGACGGCGGGTTTTCAGGCGGAGGCGCTTTCGGCGCTGGAGGCGTCGATGGGGGAGGTGGGGGGATCAATGGGGCGGGCGCTGGTGGTGAAGGCAGCGCGCGCGGGGTACGGGAAATCGCATTTGATGGGGCGGTTTGCGGAGGGGCTGGCGGGGAGGGCGGTAGTGGTGCCGCTGACGTTTGATCTGGAGTCGCCGCCGCGCTGGCTGTCGGTGCTGGGCGAAGTGGTGGAAAAGGTGCATCGCGACCATGGTCATCGCGCGGGATTGACAGTGCTCGACGAGGCGGCGCGGTATCTGTTTGCGCGGGCGAACCAGCGGCTGATCCAGACCAGACAGATCCCGTGCGAGCATCCGGCGGAGGCAGTGGCGGCACTCGACCGGAACTACCTGGAAATGTTCGATTTTGCCAACCCGGACCAGGTCGTGGCGCGGTGGTTCAGCGAGCACTTCGAGGGCCTGGCGCCGCTGACATCCGGGAGCCTGGCGCCCGAAGCCGGGATGGACGCGGAGCGGGTGGCTCACTGGTTGCGGGTGCTGTTGGCATACGCGCAAGGGGTGGGGGAATTGCCGCGCCATCGCCTGGACGTCTTGAAATGGTCGATTCACGCCGCCACAGGTTCCGGGCCGGGAGTCGGCGGGGAAATGATGATCCGGGAAACGACGGCCAGCCCGGAGCAGGAGGCGAAGGAGAAGCTGGGCGGGTTGGGCCGTCTGCTCGGCCTGCACCGGCCGTTGGTGTTCGTGATCGACCATCTGGATATTTTTTTCCGGGACGGGGCGGCTGGATTGAGGATCGCCTATTTCGTGAGCGAGCTGCGCCGCCTGCTGCCGCGGAGCCTGTGTGTCGTCTGCGTGAACCAGGACCTCTGGAAAGCGACGTTCGCAAGCCAGTTGCCAAGCGCGCTCGAAGACCGGATGAGTGGAGGATGTGTCTCACTGCAAGGCCTGACACACGAGCAGGCGGCGGCGTTGTTGCACGCGCGGCTGGCGGAAGCCGGTGTGCCGCTGGAGGATGCCGGGGGTTTTTGGAGCCGGCTGCGCCTCGACGAGTTTTGGTTGGCGCAAGGAGGTGGAGCGGTGTCGCCGCGGGCATTGCTGCGGCATGCGGCAGCGTGCTGGACGCGGCAGGCGCGCATCGTCGGTCCGTCGCGCCCGGCTCCGCTTCCGGCAGTGCCGGCGCCATCGCCGATGTTGGTCGTTTCAGGGCACGGGACGGATGAGGGGGCGGACCTCGCGCAGCTTTCCGGAGAACCGGGCACGCCGGCGTCATCTGTGCTGGGCGAGGATACGCTCGATTCGATTTCCGCGGCGCTGCAAGCGATGGTCGCGGAAGGGCCGAAGGCGGCGCTCGTCACTGGTGCCCGCGCGGTGGAGGTGGCGGAGGCACAGGCGGCATCCGGGACGGGGCCGTTCCAGCGGCTGCGGGAAAAACTGGACCGGTTGCGCCCGGGTTCCAGCGAAACGAGCGCGGCGGCCGGCAACGCCGCGGCCCGCCTGCCGGGCTCTGCGGAAAGCAACGGGCGCGTGCCTTCGCGTGGTCGCCTGGATGAATCGTTCGCCGAGCACCTCGGCCGGCGCATCGCGGCGCCGGTGCCACCCGCCCTCGACCTCGAGCGGCTGGGGCGTTTGCTGCGATTTGCGGGCGACCATTTCCCGGCAGTGCGAGCGGCCGAACTCGGCGTGCCGGGCACGAGCGGAACCGCCCTGCAATGGCGCTCGCCGGACGCAGAAATTCTCATCGGATTGGAATCCTCCACGCGCCCGATCTTCTGGAGCGCCCTGACCGCTCACGCCACCGCCCGTTTCAAACTCAACGGCGGCATCCCGGTGAAAGTGATCGCGTTCACCGAACCGGACTCCATCTCACATCCCGCCAGCGCCGCGGGACCGGGCGGCGGTTTTGCCCTCGATCTCGTCAGCCCGCCGCCGGACGAACTCCACAGGCTCGCCGCCGCCTGCGACATCCTCGAGGCCATGGATGATGCCGGACGCGAGGTGGACCCGGAGGAGTTTTCCGCACTGCTCGCGCGAAATCTCGAACCATTCTGGCGGCGGCTCACCCGCCTCTCCGGCGTGCCGGCCTGATGGGCCTATGAGGCTTATGGGGTTCATGTGGCCTATGCCCCATCCACCGTGAACCGTGAACCGCTACCCCGCCACTCAACGCGCGGTGGGAGCCGGAGGGGCTGCGGGATTGGCGGAGGCGGGTTTGGTCGAGGATGATGTCGGGGCCGGAGGAGGTGTCGGCGCCGAAGCCGGTGGCGGCGGGGGCGACTCGCCGCCTGCGCGCAGCAGCCAGCCACCCACGGTGGTGCTTGCTTTGCGGAAGCCTGTCTTCATGGCTTTCGTTCCTTCGTTCCATCCGTTTCGGGTGCCCGTCCACGCTTTCTGGGCCGTCTCGCTGATGGCGTCCCCGTTTCCGTTCCGCTGCGGCGAGGAAACGGGGGCAGCCCCGCCGGCCGGCTGGCGTCCCGCCTCGAACCATGTCCGGCGCAGCACGTTTCCGGATTCCGCCGAAACCGCCAGTTCGCCCACCTGCACACCCTTCAGGTTGCGCAGGCGCACCACCCAGACCGGCGTGGTCGAGAATTCCGCGTTGCGCAGTTCGTAGTCGACCTCGTCAAACCCGATCAGCACTTTGAGGGCCTCCGTGTGCGCCCGCCAGAACACAACATGCGAATCGACCTTCACTTTGCTGCGCACCAGCGCCGCCCGCGCGTAACCGCCCGCTTCAGCCACCGGCACCGCCTGCTCCATCACCACCCGCCGACCCCGGATCCCGTACTCGCGAAACTGGCCCGCAATCGCCGGATCCCGCGCCACCACCCGCCACAGATCGGGTTGCTCCGAGCCACGTGATCCGGCCAGCAATACCACCTGGTTTTCTACCGCACCACCCTTCGCACGCGCCAAGGCCGCCAGCGCCTCCAACCCGGTCTGCTGGGCGCTCGCAGGAGCCGCCCAGTGCGCCAGCGCCACCACAAGCACGATGAAAATCCGGTTCATGGGAATTTTAATAAAGATCTTTGGAATATCAGCGGTTCTTGATCAAGTGCAAGTCGGGATTGGTCATTGGTCATTGGTCATTGGTCATTGGTCCCCGCCTGCAACCCGTGAACCGTGAACCGTGAACCGTGAACCCAAAAGACGCACGGGCCTCAGGGCGTGGCTGTGAAGCGTAGCCGCAGGTAGAGGTGCGGGTTGGCGCCGACCGGGACGCGGGCGGTGTGTGCGCCGTCTGGGGCGACGGTGATCTGGGCG
>CAZYHO010000419.1:0-2185 GCA_964647495.1 uncultured Akkermansia sp.
TGCGGTTCAGCGAGGAAAACGATTCGATGTACGCGCAGGAGCACCGCGATCTCTTCGCGGCCATCCGCGCAGGGTCGCCGCTCAACGACGGCGAACGCATGGCCACCAGCACGCTGCTTGGCATCATGGCACGCACCGCCGCCTACACGGGTCAGAGGATCACCTGGGAACAAATCACCAACTCCCGGGAAGATCTCGCCCCCGAGGAATCCCTGCGCTGGGACGACGCGTTCACACCGACCCCGCTGCCGGTTCCGGGCGTGACAAAGTTCGTCTGAGGCGCCGGCGCCAGTCAGGTTTCGAGGCCTGCGCGAACACACCACTCCGCGCCCGGCTCCGCGCTTGCGCCTCGCGGGACGCTGCCAGCCCCGGCTGAAGCCGCGTCCATTCCAACGCGTTCGCGCTACAGCCGCTTTGAACTGGCTGATGATCGGGCGGCGGTGGATTTCCTCGCTCCGTCACTTGCATCCTTCGGCGCGGAAGGTATGGGTGCCGATGCGCGTTTGCGCGCGCCGTGGCTTCGGGGGTTTAGCTCAGTTGGTAGAGCGTCTCGTTCGCAATGAGAAGGTCAGGGGTTCGAATCCCCTAACCTCCACCACTCGCCCGGTTCTCAGAGCCGCTTGATGCGGACATTGCGGAAAGCGACGGGGTCGCTGTGGCCGGCGAAGCCGAAGTAGCCGGAGGGGCGGTTCAGGCCCGGATGGGACTTGCCATCGAGGAAGGTGGCGGGATCGACCTTGGCGAGGTCGGTGTCGAGAATGGTGGATCCGTTGAGTTCGACTTTGATGGCGCTTCCCTTGACGGTGACCTGCTGGAAATTCCACTGGCCGGCGGGGTGCTGGAATCCGGGGTGGGCGGCGGCCATGCCGTAGGCGGATCCGTGGCGCTGGCGCGGATCGAGGCGGCCTTTGAGTTTTTCGTAGTTGTCGTCGAGGATCTGAAGTTCGGTCATGCCGAGGTAGGCGGTGTCGCCGTCGAGCGGGGCGCGGATGGCGAGGCCGTTGTTGCCGGCGGGGGGCACTTTGAATTCGAACTGGACGATGAAGTCGGCGTACTCGTCCTTGGTGAGCAGGTTGCCTCCCTTGCCCGGTTTGCACTGGATGGCGCCATCGACGACCTCGTAGTTGGCCACGGCACCCTGCCAGTTGGCGAGGTCGGCGCCGTTGTCGAGACGGGTGAATCCTTCGGCGGGGACGCGGGCGGCCAGGGTGCGGGCGGCTTCTTCCTGGCTGATTTCGCGGATGAAGACATTGCGCCAGCGGATTTCGCCGCCGTGCGTCTGGAGCTTGATGGGACCGACGGGGAGCATCGGCGCCTTGCGGTCGAGGTAGTTTTCGAGCACGGCGTTATCGACGACGGTTTCGCCGTTGAGCCTGATGGTCACGCGCTCGCCGATCATGGTGATCTCGAACTTGTTCCACTCGCCGAACGGGCGGTCCATGCGCTTGAGCGGATCTTTGCCAGGGGCGCCGGGGGAGTTGTTCCAGAGGCCGCCCGATCCCTTGTCAGCGCCGATCGAGAATTTCGCCTCCTCCGTGGGATCCCAGATCTGCACTTGGGGGAGGCCGCGCAGGTAGATGCCGCTGTCCGCCTTGGGAACCGTCTTGTATTCGAGGTGGAGTTCAAAATCGCGGTAGTTCTTTTTGGTCGTCAGGTAGAGCCCGTGGCCATCGTTGACGAGTTCCTCGTTTTCGACGCGCCAGTGGGCGTTCACGTCGGCCATCGAGTCGGCGTGGATCCTGGCGAGTTCTTCCGCGGAGGCACTGAGAAGCGGCCGGGGATCTTCGCCGGGGTGGCCGAACCATCCTTCGAGGTCGCGGCCGTTGAACGCCGCCTCGAATCCCGGAGGCGGCGTCGGGGCGGCCGACAGGGAAAGCGCCAGGGCGACGGCTGCCGTAACAGCCCCGAGGGAAACGAACGCGGTTTTCATGCGGCCGCACACTGGCGGCGGGCGGCAGGCGAGTCAACCGGACGGCAGGTGATTTGCTGCCGGCCTCGATCATGATTTTCACTTCCAGGGATTTGCTCGGAAAGCCGGCGATTTATCGCGCTTTCCTGCAAATCTGTGGTGCCAACTCCACAAATCTGGCTGAATTTGTGGAGGATGATCCGCAGATTAGTATGAACGGCATTGTCCTTGAGTGAGAGTCTTGTACGTGGACTTTTAGCGCTCACGTCATTATAG
>CAZYHO010000419.1:2285-4659 GCA_964647495.1 uncultured Akkermansia sp.
ATTGTCCTTGAGTGAGAGTCTTGTACGTGGACTTTTAGCGCTCACGTCATTATAGCAGCCTGGATATGAGTGCTCGAAATTGTCTTGGCGCGGCGCTGGCCTTGCTGATGGGGGTGGGAATTGGATGGATGGGGGCGCGGCTGTGGACGGAGTCCCATCCTCACACGGAGACGCCTGCTCCGCACGGAGCGGCCAGGGATGTGTCCACTCCACGGACCCCGCCGAATGCCGCCAGCCAGAGCCGTTTGGCCAAGAGGTGGAAACGAATCGAGGAAGGCAGCGAGGCGGCGCGCCTGGACCTGCCGTCGGCCCTTGAAGGTTTGGAAGCCATGAAGCATCCCGAGGAATACGGCGGTCTGCTGGAGGGCATCTTTTCTTATCTGGCCGAAACAGCGCCACCTGCCGAGGCCATGCGCCATGCGCTGGCGTTGTCCAATCCCGTGCAGAGGCACTATGCCTTGCGCATTGTGGCGGAAACATGGCTGGCGGACGATCTGGCCAGCCCTTACGGCAGCGGTGGTTTGACCAACGATGGCAAGGGCATGATCGTCAAGGCAGCCCACTGGCTCAACCGCAAGGATTCCACCGCACCTCCGGGCGCGGCCAGGGCGTGGCTGGAGGCGTTCGCGGATCACCCCGCCCGGGCGGAGCTGGCGGCGGCTTACGCGGAGACACATTTCATGGAAGACCCCCAGGCCCAGCTCGCGCGAGCCAAGGAATTCACTTCGTGGGAGCGTGACCAGTTTCTCCAGACAGCCTTGTCTGTCTGGGCTGCCGAGGAGCCGGAAGCCGCCCTGGCCTGGGCGCGCTCCCGGTCCGAGCCCTTGCCGGCGGCCGTGCTGGAGCCGCTTTTTTCAAGATGGGTGATGCGTGATGCGGGGGCCGTGGAGCGCCTGCTGCCCACGATGGGCAGTGAAGCGGAGCGGGAAGCCGCCCTCCGCGCGTGGGCCGGAATCAAGACTCTCGATGGCACGGAGGCGGCGGTGAAATGGGCCGACAGCCTGGCGGATCCCGCATGGCGTGAGGCAGCGCATGAGGCGATTTACGAAAAGACGCCGCGTGGCATCGGCGCGGTCATGGGCAGCAGGGATGGATTTCCCACCGTGATGGAGATGATCCCCGGCGGAGCTGCCGCGCAAGCTGGCTTGCAGCGGCAGGACCGTCTCGTGGAAATAGTGGAAGACGGCGGAGAGCCGGTACCGCTGCATGGCCGGGAGCTGTCCGAAGTGGTGAATGTTCTGCGCGGCGAAGCGGGCACGACAACCTGGCTGCGCGTCTTGCGTCCCGGCCCGGACGGGAAGGTCAGCGAGCACGTTCTCCAGATTGAGCGAAAGCAGCTCATCATGCCATCGACCTGGGGGGAGTGAAGGTGGGGTTGGTGGTGGCCGGGACGATTTACGCCGACTGGCGCAATCGGCGGGCGGCTTCGTCGAGGATGCGGCGTTCCTCGGGACTCAGGCTGGCGGCGCCGTGAGCGTGCAGTTTCTCGAGGATCGGGTTGACCTGGTCCTCCATGAAATCGGCCGGCCGGGCGGTGGACTCGATGATTTCCTCGGGTGGAGGAGCGCCGACTTTGCCGGCGACGACGTGCCTCGGTTCACGGCGGCGGCGCTGTTGTTGTTGCTGTTGTTCGCGCCAGAGCCGTTCGCGGCGCTCGCTTTCGCGCACCATCGAATCGAATCCGTCGGTGAGCAGGCGAACGTAGAGAAAGCCGGCGAGCGCGCCGCCGAGGTGGGCGAGCGAGGCGACTTGCGTGGCCGAGACGGCGGATGTGCCGGGGTTGTTGAGGGCGACGACCTGGGCCAGGCAGTTGATGAGGTCGAAGAGGAGCACGCCCAGCGTAAAATTGCGCAGACGGAGCGAGAGGCCGGGCAAAAACGGAAACGAGAGCGGCAGATCCGGCATGCGCAGGGTGGCGGCGGCCAGCACGGCGTAGACGCCGGCCGAAGCGCCGAGCAGTTCGTTTTTCGCGTGGAAAACGGAGAGGTAGCCGAGGGCGCCGGCCACGGTGCCGACGAGGAAGATTCCGAGCCAGTGGCGGTTGCCGAACTCCTGCCACGCGAGGCGGCCGAAGATGAACAGCCCGATGAGGTTCATCAGGAGGTGAAGCGGATTGCCATGGGCGAAGGCGTAGGTGAACAGCCGCCACCACTCGCCTTCGCGCAGCCGCGGCCACGAGACGCTGCCCAGGCGCGGAAGGTCCGGGGCGGCTCCAAACCCCTGCCAGCCCATGGCAAGCTGGACGCCGAAAACCACGGTGCACGCAATCATCACCAAGCCGACAACCGACAAGGGAGCACGGGCGAACCGGCCGCTCCGCCAGGAGCCGGCCTGATCGCGCATGTAATCTCGGTTGTGCAATCCCATGGCGTGG
>CAZYHO010000420.1:0-4654 GCA_964647495.1 uncultured Akkermansia sp.
GCGGCCTTCAGCGGGTCGGCGGTCAGTTTTTCGGCGCTGCTGCGCGGGGGATCGCCGCTGCCGGGCGCGGCGTCGTATCTGACGGCATTCGTCACGTCGTTCCCGTTGTTTCTGCAGCTTCGGATTGCGGACGAGCACAAGGACTATGAGGAGGACAAGGCGTACCGCCCGTACCGGCCGGTCCAGCGCGGGCTGGTCACGCTGCGCGAACTGGCGGTCGTCGGGCTCGCCGCGGCCGTGATTCAGATGGCGCTCGCGCTCTGGCATGCGGGGGGTCTCGTCTGGCTGCTTTTCGCGACGTGGGGATATCTCGCGCTGATGACGAAGGAGTTTTTTGTGCGCGAGTGGCTGGTCGCCCGTCCGCTTACGTATTTATGGACGCACATGCTGATCATTCCGCTGGCCGACCGCTACGCCACCGCATGCGACTGGCTACGCGCCGGATCGTCCGCACCCGAAGGGCTCGCCTGGTTCATCGCGGCGAGTTTCACCAACGGCATCGCCCTGGAAATCGGCCGCAAAATCCGGGCGCCCGAGGGCGAGGAACACGGTGTGCGCACTTACAGCGCGCTCTGGGGACGCCGCGCCGCCTGCGCCGCGTGGATCGCCGCGCTCGCCGCCACGGGCGCTTGCGCCCTGCCCGCCGCGCACCGCATCGAGTTTCTCGCGCCGGTCGCCGTGGTGCTGGGCGGCCTGTTTCTGGCAGGCGCGTGGCTGGTCCGGTCGTTTCTGGCGCAACCCGCCACTGTCCGTGCACGCCGGCTCAACCACTTTTCCGCGCTTTGGACGATGGCCCTCTACCTGATGCTCGGCATCGTTCCGCTCGTGCTGCGCACGTTCCTGGAGGCTCGTTGAATCCCTGTTGTCATGACGTTCATTTTCTGGCCCGACAGAGCGACCGCTGACGAGACGATCGGCGGGAAGGCGCGGGCGTTGTGGAACCTGCGCTCCACCGGGCTCGCGATCCCGCCGTGGTTCGCGGTCACGCCCGCGGCATTCGAGTCGAGCGTGCCGGAGGCTGTGCGGTGGCGGCTGGAGGCGGGTATCGACGGCGCGGACGAAGCGGAAGTGGCGGCTCTGCTGGCCTCTGTGACGCCGAGCGCGGCGGTGGCGGCGGCAACAGAAGAAGCGGCGGCTCGTCTTTCACCGGGTGGCGAACTGCTGGCGGTGCGATCTTCGGCCCGCGACGAGGACGGCGGCGCCGCTTCGTTTGCCGGGCAATACAAATCGGTGCTGGGAGTGAAACTGGCGGCGGTGGCCGTGGCCGTGGCGGCGGTCTGGCAGTCGGCTTTCACGGCGCGTGTGCGCGCGTACCGGAGCCAGCGTGGCGTTCGATCCGAAACCAGGGCGCCGGCGGTGCTTGTGCAGTTGATGGTGCGGGCGGCCTGCTCCGGCGTCGCTTTCGGGGCGGATCCGGTAAGCGGCCGCCGCGACCGCGTGGTGGTGTCAGCGGTCCCGGGACTGGGAGTCGGGCTGGTTCAAGGCGAATGCGAGGCCGACACATGGCATCTGGACGCGGACGGCCGCATCCTGAGCCGGCAGATCGCCCGCAAAACGTCGGTCTGGCGGCCCGCCGACGATGGCGTGCGCACGGAAGCACTCGCGCCCGATGACGGCGCCCGACCGGCCCTGGACGATGCCCGGTTGGCGGCCGTGTGCCGCATGGTGCAGGCGGCCGGCAGGCATTTTCAGGCGCCCCGGGACGTCGAGCGGGCGATCGAAGGCGAAACGATCCAGCTTCTGCAGTCGCGCCCGATCACGTCGCTGCGCGACGTGCCGGCGGAGAGCGAGCCATTCGCGATCTGGGACAACAGCAACATCGTGGAAAGTTATGCCGGTGTGACCACGCCGCTGACGTTCTCTTTTGCACAGCGGGCGTATGAAGGCGTGTATCGCCAGTTTTGCCGGCCTCATAAAGGGTCTGTCCCTCTATCTACCGCGGAGGTCACGCCCCACCCCGAAGCTGCGCGTCCAGCAAGATTATCCGAAAGCAAGTGGCTGACCTCTGATCTCTGGCTTGGGTGGGACGCGAGCCTCCGGGCGCGTCAGCGGTTGCCGCGTGCAGGGGATGGCCCGGTTCCCGATTCTCCCGAGGCATCCGAGCAGGAGGCGGAAGGGGCTATTCGAGACACTCTTGGAAAGCCGAACCCAACAGCAAATGTACTGAATTCCGATATTCGAGTGGGTGTCCCGGATTCGCCAACATCGGGGGGAAATCGTTAAGATTACTTTAACTTTTGGATGACCTCATAAAGGGTCTGTCCCTCTATCTACCGAACGACTGCGTGAGTGGCGCCCGTTCCGGAACCCTCATACATGCCCGCCAGGTCTTCCGAAGCGAACCTGCGGGTTGGGCCACGGCCTGCCCCGCCAGGTCATCTTCGAGCGTGCTCATGATCAGGCGGACAGGGGAAATCCGGACCTTCGACCTTGACTGACCGGCCCGGATGCTGTTCCCGTGAGCGCATGGTGGGGTTTTGGAGCATGCGGCTTCGCTGCCGCCGGCGGTGGCTTGACGTGGCCCAGGTTGCTTTGGGGCTTCATGCCGGAGTCGGGATTGCGCTTGCGGCGCCGCCGCCGAACGATGCCTTCGCATCGGCCGCCGTCATTCCCTCGGCGCTGCCTGCTGAGGTCAGCGGCGCCAATGTCGATGCCACGGAGGAGCCGGGTGAGCCGTTGCCATCCGATGGCCGGCGGAGCGTGTGGTGGACGTGGATGCCGCAGGCCGCCGGCTGGGTGAAGATCGCGACCGCATCGGAGATCGACACGGTTCTCGCCGTGTACGTCGGCGACGCGCTCTCGGGCTTGGAGATCCGGGCTTTCAATGACGACGCCAGGAATGTCGTGGCCGGTCCCAGTGCCGTTTGGGTCTTTGCCGCAGCCGGGGAGCCACAGCGGATTCAAGTCTGCGGCTACGGGGGCGAGGCCGGGGCGGTCGCGTTGCGGATCGAATCGGCTCCGTCGCCGCCCGCGATCACGGGGTTGTCTTTCACTCCCGCCGCCGCGGATATCACGACCGATCAGGTGGGAGTGGTGGCCGGGTTTTCCTGCGCCTCGGCTGTGGCTGTGACGTCCGCCGCGCTCTCCGTGCATCCTCCAGGAGATCTTAACCGGTCTGTGCTCGGCACGTCGGTGGCCCGATCGGGAGGAACAGACACCGACGGAACCTACCGCGCTGTGTTCACGGTGCCGCGCTACCTTGCCGGCGGTCTGTATCCCGCGCTGATCACGCTGTACACGGCCGCGGGCGAGGTGTTCACTTTCGGCGAAAATACAAGCCGTCCCCCGGGCATGCCGGGCGCACTCGAAATCATCAACACAGGCATCACCGACACCGAACCCCCGGTCTTGGCGGATCTGGCCGCCAGCCCGGGATCCACGGTCGACGTCACCTCAGTCGAACAAACCGTGCAACTCACAGCGAGGCTGGTGGATCGACTCGCGGGCATATCGGATTTCTCCTGCCGGCTCCTTCTGGGCTCGACGCACAGCGTGCTCGACCTCACCAACACCTTCAGCTTCCGCACGCGGCAAAGCGGTGACAACTTCGATGGCACGTACCACTTCTCAGTGACGATTCCGGCCGGCTCCCCACCCGGCATCCTGCCGCTCCGGTTCGACCTGCGGGATTCCCTCGGCAATACTGTCTTCCACGGCCCCGACTCCGAAAACGGAGAAGTACCGCTGCCTGCGGGCCAGCCGACCGCGATCGTCGTCGTCAATACAGGCGATGTCGACACGCAGGCACCGGTGATGACAAGCGCGGAGACGACTCCGGGCACTGTCAATGTCGCCGCCTTCGAAAGCTGCGAACTGCGCGTCGGCGTGACCGATTCCCTCAGCGGTGTGGCCGGGGTGGAATTGCTCGGGAGTTCGGGCGGCATGCGGCCTCTGGGCGGCGGACCCGTCATTCATGTGGGGGCGGAATTCGAGCGCGTGAGCGGCACAGCGACATCCGGCGTGTGGCGGACCATCGTTTTCCCGACGCGCACGACCCCTCCGGGCGCCTACGAATGGGTCGGCCTGCGCGTCGTGGACGCCTTGGGCAACGCCACGATTTATGGTCCCGCCAGCCTTGGTTTCACCCCCTTCCCTGCGGGGATCTCGCCCCAAGTGGTCATCACCAGCCAGGCACCCGACACGCCTTACGCGATCTGGCTGGCAAAATACCCGTCGCTCACAGGCGCCGACGCCCTGCGTGCCGCCGATCCCGACGGCGATGGCTACCCGAACCTCGTGGAGCTGGCGCTGGGACTGGACCCAACTCAATCCAGCACGCCGGACGGCCCCGACCCCAACCGCGCCCTCGCCCCGCGCGTGACCATCACGGCCAACCAACTCTCGATCGCCTACAAGCTCGCCACCGAGAACCTCGGCGACGGTCCATTCCGCATCCACGTGGCCGCCCGCGAATCCACCGACCTCATCCGGTGGGACGGTGCGCAAGTCATCCTCGATGATGTACTCGAAGCCTTCACCAGTATCGTCAAAGGCCAGGTCAAGTACCTCCGCCTCGACGTTTACGATCCGGCCGCGCCGTGAACGCCCCGCTCAGAAAGGAGCCGGCTCCAGGACATCGCCTTGAGGATCTCCCGGAGCCGGAGCGGCCTCAACGATATGCTGGCAATATCCGCGCACATGGGGTCTGTCCCCA
>CAZYHO010000421.1:0-4654 GCA_964647495.1 uncultured Akkermansia sp.
GGCCGCGCCTGGTCTCAGCCATATGATCTCAGCGGGTCCGTGCCCGACGCCGAAAACGCCGCCCCTCGCCTGGTTTGGGCGCAACACCGCTGCCGCCACCTGTTCGACGCCGGGCGCCGGTCCGAAGCCATCGCGCTGGCCATCGCTCACAACCTCGCCTGCCGCGGCACGTCGTTTGTCGCTTGGGATGAGACAGAGAAAGTGCCCGTCGCGGAACGCGAAGTGTACCAGCCATCACTTTTGACCAAAGTGATCGGCTCGGCGCCCAGCCCGGTCGCATACCGCGCCGCGTATCGCGGCCACAAGGAAGCGAACTTCTTTGAAGCCAAACTGACAGCTCGCCTCGACGCCCTCACGTTGCTCCAGGCCGCACAAATCCATTGTGATTCTGGTCGAAAGGCGCAAGTTGGCGCGGTGACCCATGACTCATGATCTGACGGAACCGGTGAAGAAACGCGTCGGCGGAAGTCTCGCGCGGTTGCCTCCGTTGCAACGGTTGGCGATGTTGCGGCGCAACGCCTTGATGCTGCGCGGAGGCAATTGGATCCCCCCTAAAGACGATGGAACCTTCGTTCGAAAAGTTGTTGGTTCTGCTCGCTGAGAGCGGCGTACGGTTTATTGTCGTGGGCGGGATTGCCGTCATCTTGCAGGGGTACGTGCGCCTCACCGACGATGTGGATTTGCTGGTCGAGCCGGAAGAGGAGAATATTCGCCTTCTGATCGCCACCTTGAGCGGATTTGGAGAGGGTTTTGCGGCAGAGTTGGTCACCGCCGATTTCGACGATTCCGAGGGTGCCATCCGGATTGTCGAGGAATCGGAACAGTGCCAAATCGACATCTTCACGCGTCTTGGCGGGCGGTATTACGGCGACATTCTGCCGGATGCCGACTCATTCCAATTGAGAGGGCTGGTGGTGCACTACGCCTCGAAGGCTTCGCTCATCGGCTGGAAGGAAAGTTCCGTGCGTGAAAAGGACAAGCTGGACGCCATGGCCCTCCGGCGCCTGCAATCGGATCCCAGAGCTTTCGACTGAGTTAAATGCCAACGCCGATCAAAACAGCGGCATGGACGCGCACAGGGTGACAGGTACATTGCGCGGCTGGACTCGTGCAGTGTCATTCAGGATGCTCCGCCTGCCGTCATGTGCTCACGCTTCACACGCCTGGCTTGTTGCTTTGTCGTCTTTGCCGCGGCTGCGGCTTCCGGATGGCATGCCGGGCGGGCAGGGTATTACCGCCAGTTTGGAAATGAGGATTCCGGGCAGGCGCAGGTGAAACGGACGGCGCCCGGAGCGGCCCGGGAGTTCAAGGCCGGATCCCGCCACGCAGTGTGGATGGCCCGCGTGCGGTCGGCGGAGAGCGCGGAGTTTCCGGGGCTCTTTGCCGAGCTGCAGGAGATTTTCCCCGAGTTTCCCGACGAAGACCACAATGCGGACGAAAGGCACGAGGCGGCGGTGCGGTTCCTCGCGGGCCATTGGCTGGAGCAGAGTCCGGAAGCCGTGCTCGCTTTCGCAGAGCAGTCGGATGACGCAGGCGGCCTCTGGAGTATTGCCGGTGAATTGCTCGGGCGGGCGTGGCCCGAAATGGCGACCGACCTCATCGCGCGGAAGGGGACGCAGGACTTGCCGCGGCCCTCCGGCTTTCGCGTCCTGCGAGCCGCGCACAGGGGCTGGTTTCCGCCGCGCAGGTGGTCTGGCGCAGCGACCCCGAACGGGCTCGGCACGTCCTGACGGAGCAAGGGGAGTTTCTTGCCCGGTGGGCGCCGGAGATTCGGCTTTCTTACGACGGCGTGAGCCACGGGCCGGACGACTTGAATTTCCTGGCGTCGCTGCCCGCCGGCCCATTGCGCGGCAGGCTGCTGAGCCTGGTTCTCGCGAGCGCCGTGGATTCATATTCCAAAAGTTCTCATGCGGAAGCCACGGCTTTTTGGGAAGACCTGCCTCGCGATGTGAAGCAGGACATTGTAGCCGCGGGGTTTGGTCTGCTAACGAGCATGCTGATGGACTTTGGAACTTACGATGGGGTAAAGCCATTGTCCCCATTCGAAGACGAGGCGGAGTTGTTCCGCCATCATGCGGAATCCTCCGGCAGTGCCTCCGCGGCCCGCGATTTCATCAGAGGTCACGGAGATTCATGGGCCGCCTCGGACCCCGCGGCGGCGGTCTCGTGGTCCCTGGCCGACCTCAAAGGCAACAACCGCCTGAGTTACACCGCCTCATTGTTCGAAGCCGCCGCGCACAGCGACTACGACCGTGCGGTGGCTGTATGGCAGACTCTGCCGCCAGGTGTTCTCAAAGCTCGCGCCGCTGGCGCGCTCGTTGCCGGAACTTCCGAAAGCCGGATGCCGGATGCCCTCGCACTTCTGGACACCCTCTCCCCACACGATCGGGGCATCGCTGAAGAGGCGGCGAACATTCGTCGCTAACAGAACGCATCGATCACCTGGCGGACGGCGGCGGCGGCGGCGCGGAAGCTTTGAGATTCGGTTTCGTCGAGTTCCGGGTGGAAGACGCGTTCGACGCCGCGTTTTCCGATGACGACCGGCAGGCTGAGGCAGACGCCGCTGACGCCGAGGAATCCGTCGATGCGGACGCTGAGCGGCATGGTGCGTTTTTCGTCGAGCAGGATCGATTCGATGACGTAGGCGGCGGCCTGGCCGATGGCGTAACAGGTGTTGTGTTTTTTGCGAAAGACCTCGATGCCGGCTTCGGCGGCCTTGCGGCAGAGGGCGCGCCGCTCCGGGGTGTCCTCGATTTTTTCCCCACCGGCCTGGGCCACGCTCATCGCGGCGAACTGGTGCTCGCCGTGTTCGCCGAGGATGTAGGCGCGCAGGTCGTGGGGATGGACCTCGGTCAAGGCGGAGAGCATTTCGCGGAAGCGGATCGAGTCGACCAGGGTGCCGGTCCCCATGACGCTTTCAGGCGGAAATCCCGTGAGCGCGAGCGCCTGCCAGGTGAGCACATCCACGGGGTTGGAAACCATGAGCAGTTTCGTGGAGGGCGCGGCCTGCGCGATCGCGGGCAGGATCGCACGCATGAGTGCCGTGTTGCCGGCGGCGAGGACATTGCGGTCGGCCAGCTTCTCGGGCGACGGCACCGAGGCGCAGACACACACGACTTCGCTGTCCGCACAGTCGGCAAGCTCGCCGGCCCGCACCCGCACCGGCACTTGCAGAAACGCCTGGGCGTGCATCAGGTCCAGCGCCTCGCCCTCCGCCTTCTCCCGGTTCTCGCCGACCAGCACGATGTCACGGGCCGCGCCGCGCAGCATGAGCGTGTAGGCCAGCACCATGCCGACGGTTCCGGGCCCGACGATCGTCACCTTCATGGCCATTCCATTCGCCGGACTGGCGCGGCATGCAACCCTCCCTCTCTCTGCGGCGAAAAATCACCTTTCTGCCCGGATGAAAAGTGGGGGGGCATTTCTTTCCTGTTGACGGATGTAGTCACGTGAGACTACTTTGAGATGCATGAAAACAAAACGACACATGCCGCTATACAAGCAGAAGCAGAAGCAGAAGCAAGAGCCGCTGGACCTCGAACCGGGATCGAGCGGGCCAATGGTCTTGCGCGAAGCGGTGGCGCTGCCGGGGGTGGGGCTGTCCATCCCCGTGCGCGTTGCCAAAGCCAAGTTTTCGGCGTTGCTCGAGATGGTCGCGGGCGGGCAGGAAGTCACGATCACGTCGGATGGTGTGCCAAAAGCCGTTTTGTCGCCCGTCACCAAACGCGAGCGACGCAGGGTGTTCACCGGAACATGGGAGCATCTGAAGAAGATGCCTCCGTGGCGCGGCGGGCCGACGGCGGAGGAGATCATCCGCGAAGATCGCGATGGGCGGGGCTGGTAATCATGTACCTGGACTCCTGCATCATCGTCAAATTGCTGGTGGTTGAACCCGACAGCGGGTTTTTCATTCGCGCGCTGGAGGGGCAGCCGTTGGTGACATCCGAATTGGCGCAGACCGAAGTTTTCTCGGCGTTGCTTGCCCGCGAGCGAGCCGGGAGAATTTCCGTGGCGGACCGGCAACGCGCGTGGAGCGAATTCGGGGCGCGGATAGAAGCGGAGGAAATCCGCATCGAGCCGCTGCATTCGATCGTGCTGCGGAAGGCACGGCAATCACTGGAACAATGTCATCCCAAAGTGCCGTTGCGCACGTTGGACGCGATTCATCTGGCGACGGCGGATTTGTGCCAGGATTTTCCACTGGTCACGACGGATGGACGATTGAGGGACGCGGCCACCTTGCTGGGGTTCAAGATTTTTCCAGCGGCGGAAGAGGTGGAGAAAAGTTGAACCTGGCGGGTGCCCCGTGCCCCGTGTCCCATGCCCTTCAGGCCGCCTGGAGGGCATCGGTGGCGAGAGCGTCGGCGGCGATGGCTTCGAGATCGGCGAGGGAGGCGACTGACGAGAATCGGAGGCGGAGGTGTTTGGCGCGCGGGAATCCGTGGGTGTACGCCATGAGGCGCGAGCGCATGTGCTGGAGGGCGTGGTGTTCGGAGGCGTGGCGGCGGGAGGCGAGGGCGAGGCGCACATGGCGGAGCATGAACGCCCAGCGGTCGTGAGGAGGAACCGGTGGCGGGAGGTGGCCTGTGGCGAGGAAGTGTTTGGCTTCCTGAAAGATCCAGGGGTAGCCCATGGCGGCGCGGCCGATCATGAG
>CAZYHO010000422.1:0-4652 GCA_964647495.1 uncultured Akkermansia sp.
ATCCGGTCATTTGCGCTTCGGCCGGTTTGCGGAAGAGTGGGGGGATGCGGATTGTCAGCACGCTTATTGCGATCGCCGTCGGTTTCCTGACGGCTGGCACGGCCTTGGCGGAACTGCGGCTCACGTCGGCGGACGCCCGGAAGATCGGGCAGCGGTTGTGGCAGAATGAATGCGCGGGCACGGTGGAGGGCCTGACCTCATGGAACAAGGGCGAGGACTTCCCGAGCCTGGGTATCGGGCATTTTATCTGGTACCCCAAAGGCGTGAGGCCGACATTCCAGGAGAGTTTCCCCGCCATGATCCGCCACCTCGAGTCCCGCGGCGCGAAGGCGCCGGCCTGGGTGACCTCGGCCCGGCACTGTCCGTGGAGCACACGTGAAAGTTTTCTCGCCGAGAAGAACGGTCCGCGCCTCAGCGGCCTGCGCGCGTACCTGGCGCGCACGGTCCCTCTGCAAGCCGAGTTCGCGGCGTTGCGCGCGCGGCAGGCGCTTCCGAAAGTCCTGTCGGCCGCGCCGGCGGGGCGCCGCGCCGAGCTTCAGCGCCGCTACGACGCCGTGGCCACCACGCCCCAGGGCGTCTACGCGCTCGTCGACTACGTCAATTTCAAAGGCGAAGGCGTCAACCCGGCCGAGTGCTACCGCGGCCACGGCTGGGGGCTGCTCCAGGTC
Organism: uncultured Akkermansia sp.; assembly: GCA_964647495.1. Taxonomy (GTDB): domain Bacteria; phylum Verrucomicrobiota; class Verrucomicrobiia; order Verrucomicrobiales; family V1-33; genus CAJBME01. Next base: position 669 of record CAZYHO010000422.1, read on the forward strand.
CTGGAGGAAATGAAATCCGGCAGGCCCGGACCCGCCGCCGCTGCCGAATTCTCCGCGGCCGCGAAGCGTGTCCTCGGGCGCCGCATCGCCCATGCGCCGCGACCCGAGGGCCAGTGGCGGGCCGGCTGGTTCTCGCGTTGCGACAGTTATGCCCGGCCATTTTGAACACCTGCCGTCCCGGCCATTGTCTTGCCTGCCCGCAATTCCTTGAATATCCGTGCCCGTGCCTCCGTCACACCCACTGACGCCGACCGCGGCGCACTCGCCGGATGAACCGCCCGACGCCATTCTCGTGGAACAATGCCAGGGCGGTGACTTCGCCGCCTTCGACCTGCTTGTCACGCGCCACCGCTCCCGCGTCTACGGCCAAATCCTCTCGATGGTCCGCAACGAAGCCGACGCCTGGGACCTCGCCCAGGACACATTCCTCAAAGCATGGAAAGCCCTCCCGAAGTTTGAACGCCAATCCTCATTCTCCACCTGGATCTACCGCATCGCCTACAATACGACACTCGACTGGATACGCGCCCGCAAAATCGAAAGCTCATCCGAATTCAACGAAGCCGTGGAAAGCCACGTCGCCGCCGGCGCCACCACCACCCCGCACGGCGAAGGCCGGCCCGACGACCGGCTCGCGCAAAGCGAACTCGGGCGCCGCATCCGGCACGCTCTGGCCGAACTGTCCCCCGAGCACCAGACGGTCATCCTGCTCCGCGAGGTCGAGGGGCGCAGCTACGAGGAAATCGCCGAATCGGTCGGTTGTTCGATCGGCACCGTCATGTCCCGCCTCTTCTACGCCCGCAAACGCCTCCAAACCCTCCTCGCCGATGTCCACCATTCCCCGGACTGGCACTGAACTGTCCCCCGTCCCTGCCTGATTACTGCCTCCGACCACTGATTACTGACTTCCGACCTCTGACTGCCGACCTCCGACCTCTGACCCCCGCCCCCGCCCTCTGCCATGAAACACGACCCCATCTCATCCACCGAGGTTGAATTGACGCGCTGGATCGACAACCAGCCGGGAGCGATGCCGCCCGAGAACCTGGATCCGCGCGAAACCGCGAAGCTGCGAGCCGATGCCGAAGCGGTGGCGGCGCTGCTCCGGAAATATGTGCCGGCTTCCGTCGAGCCGCCGTATCCCGATTTCTTCAATTCCCAGTTGTTGAAACGGGTGCGTGACGAGCACCAGCCCGAACCCGCCGCCGCGCCGGCCAAAGCCGGTTTCTTCTCGAACCTGGCCGCCTGGCTGAGCAACCCATGGATGGCGAGCGCCGCCACGGCGGCCATCGCGGTGTCGGCCGCGCTGTGGTGGGCGTCCGCGGGCGCCGGCGAGCGGGCGGGCGGGACCCGGGTTCTCAGCGTCTTTTCGCCCGAACCGAATGCGACCACGCACGTGCTGCCGGCGCGCGACCACACCGCCGTCATCGTCACCGTCGATGGACTCGAACCGTTTCCCGACGACCGCCCGATCATCGGGTGGCTCGACGACCGGCCTGGCTCGCTCATCGCCGCACACCAGCCATGACCCGCCAATCATTGTTGCGCGCCGCGCTTGCCGCACTGGCCGCCGCCGCTTGCGGACTCGCAGGCATCCGGCCGGCGGCCGCCGACGACGACGGGCCTTCGGCCCCGAAGCCGCCGACCCTGACCGCCCTGCTCTTTTACGCGACCGACGGCGACGGCGCGGACGCCCCCGACCGCATCTCCGATACCGCCAAGGAGGTCCGGCGCCACGAAACCGTGCTGCGCCAGGCCTCCAAGGCGAAGAATTTCATCCTCATCGGCAAACACAGCGCCGAAGCCCAGTCGCGCTTCAGCATCTGGCTCAAACCCAGCCCGCAATTCCCGCTCCAGCTCGAAAACACAGGCACAACGCCCGACGGCGGCCTCTCGCTCTACTGGATCCTCTGGCAAAAAGAGCCGCTCCCCATCAAGGACCGCGAACTGGTCAAATCGACCACCGTGCTCACCTCGAAAACACCGCTCGTCATCGTCGGGCCGAAGTGGCGCAGCGGGCGCCTCATTTTCGTCGTGCGAAAAGACTCATGACTCTTAGGCTTCCGCATGAGCGACGCCGTTCCCGCGATCAGCATCAGGAACCTGACCAAAGTCTTCCGCACACCGACCGTGCGGAAGCAATTCGTCACCGCGGTGCAGGATCTGTCGCTGGAAGTGGAAGCCGGCCAGATTTACGGCCTCATCGGACCGAACGGCTCGGGGAAATCGACCACACTGAAAGTCCTGCTCGGGCTGCTCAAGCCGACCTCCGGCGCCGCCGCCATCTTCGGGCGCGACAGCTCGCGCGTCGACAGCCGCAACGACGTCGGGTTTCTCCCGGAAAACCCCTACTTCTATAAACACCTCACCGGCGCGGAAACCCTCGCGTTCTACGGCAAACTCTGCGGCCTGCATGGACCGCTCCTGCGCGAACGGATCACCGAGATGCTTGCACTCGTGGACCTCGAGCATGCGCGCGACCGGCGGCTCGGCGGTTACTCCAAGGGGATGCTGCAGCGGATCGGGCTCGCCCAGGCCCTGATCCACCGGCCCCGGCTCGTCGTACTCGACGAACCGACGGCGGGCGTCGATCCCGCGGGATCCCGCAAGATCCGCGATCTCGTGGTCGACCTGAAAGCGCGCGGCATTTCCGTGATCCTCTCGTCCCACCTTCTCGCGCAGGTGCAGGAAGTGTGCGACCGCGTCGGCATCATCTTCCGCGGCCGCATGGTGCGCGAAGGCCCGCTGGACCAGCTCATCGCCGTCGAGGACCAGACGGAAATCGTCCTCCAGCATGCCACACCCGCCCTGCTCGAGCGCATCCGGGAGTTGGTGGCCGCGGACAGGACCGGCGGCGGCGGCGCCGTGGCCGAGGTGGTGCGCATCGGCCAGCCGCGCACCACGCTCGAATCCCTCTTTCTGCAAGCCACGCAGGGGGACGAACGAGGCGAGCAGCCGGCCGGCCCGCGCGAACCCCACTCCGAGGCCGAGGCCATCCCATGACACCCACCGCACCAGTCCCCGCGCCAGCCCCCGCGCCAACCGCCGTTCCCGCTGCCGCGCGCCCGTACTCCCGCATTTCCCTGCTGCGGATCTGGGCGCTGACCACCAACACCTTCACGCAGATCCTGCGCATGAAGACGCTCTACTTCCTGATCGTCTTCGCCATCCTGCTCATCGTATTCGGCTTCATCATGCCGCCGCCGCCCACCGGCCAGGGGCTCGCCAGCTTCGGCGGCGAACAGGAGCTGCGCCTGCTCAAGTCGGTTTCCCTCGGCGCCATGTCGTGGTTCACCGCCATCCTCGCCATCGCCGGGACCGCCATGCTGCTGCCGCGCGATGTCGAGGACCGCACGCTTTACACGATTCTCTGCAAGCCGGTCCAGAGGTTCGAGTACCTGCTCGGCAAACTCGGCGGCGTCCTCCTCCTGATCATCCTCACCCTGATCATCATGGACCTCGCGTGCTGCGCCGTCCTCCATCTCAAACAATCGAGCCTCGTCTCGCAGGAACTCGCGATGCTCGAGCACCGCGGCCAGCTCACACCCGAGAACACCGTCAGAATCAAGGAACTCTATGGCCGATACGGCCTGGACTGGAATTTTCAGGCCGCCGTGCTCGGCATCTTCTGGCAAGCCGCCGTGCTCGCCGCCCTGGCCCTGCTCATTTCCACGTTCGCCACTTCCAGCCTCTTCACGATCATGGCCGGCCTCGCCCTGCTCATCATCGGGCAGGGCCAGGAACTCGCGCGCGATTACATTTTCAAGGACATCCTCGAAACCAGCGCCCAGGCCCAACGCGCCATCGCCGTCCTCATCGCCCTCGCCATCCCGGATCTCCGCCAGTTCAACGTCATCGACGAAGTCGTCGCCGGCACCCGCATCCCCGTCTGGTTCCTCGGGCGCATGGCCGCCATCGCCCTCATGTACCTCGTCTTCTACCAGTTGCTCGCCTGGTTCACATTCTCCGACAAGGAGTTGTAGA
>CAZYHO010000423.1:0-4634 GCA_964647495.1 uncultured Akkermansia sp.
CACATCAGCGAGGTCGTGGCGTTCGACCGGCCGCTGCTCGGATCCGTGGAGGGGTTGCGCGGTTTGCATTTGCAGTGCCACATCGGCACGGACACGGTTTCGCTGGCGCGGCTCGGCGCGCGGATGACCGGGCTCGACTTTTCCGCGGAGTCGCTGCGGCACGCGCGGCGGCTGGCGGCGCTGGCGGGTGCGGATGTCGATTTCGTCGAGTCCGGCGTCTATGGTGCGCTCGAAGTGCTGGAGCGGGAGGCATTCGATCTTGTGTACACGGGAATCGGTGCGCTGCTCTGGCTGCCGGACATCGAACGCTGGGCGGATGTGGTGGCCGGTTTGTTGCGGCCGGGCGGCCGGCTGTTTTTGCGCGAGGGCCACCCGATGTTGATGACGCTGGGCGAACCGCGGCCCGATGGCGTGCTTGCCGTTGAACTCCCGTATTTCCAGCGGGCCGAGCCGACGGTGTGGGACGAAGGCGGCACGTATGTGTCGACGGACGTCGTGTTCCGGCACACGGTATCGCACGAGTGGCACCATGGCCTTGGCGAGGTTATCACGGCGCTTCTCGGGCGCGGGCTGCGGCTGACGACGTTTGTGGAACACGACAGTGTGCCGTGGGAAGCGCGCCGCGGGGAGATGGAGGATGCCGGCGGCGGCGAGCACCGTTTGCGCGATCGCCCCTGGCGCCTGCCGTGCACGTATACTATCAGCGCGGTGAAAGAGGGCGGCTGCATCACCGAACTTGACTACACCGAACAAAAAGGCCATGAGCACCGAGACCGAATTCAGCCAATACATCGTCTATGTCGATGAAAGCGGCCACGCGGCTCCAGATCCTGACCCCAACTATCCCTGCTTCGTCCTCGCCTTCTGCCTGTTTGAGAAAGGGTACTACCGGAACCGACTGGCCCCGATGCTCCAGGAGCTGAAATTCCAGTTCTTCGGGCACGACATGGCGATCATCCATGAGCGGGACATCCGCAAAGCGTTGGGAGATTTTTCCATCCTCAAGAACAAAGAAGTGAGGGAAGCCTTCTTCACCGGATTGAACCGCATCGTCGAGGTGGCGGAATTCGGCATCATTTCCCATGTGATCCTCAAGGAGGGGAACTATCTGCCGGAGGACAACCTGTATCACATCTCGGCCCTGCATTGCCTGGAGCAGCTCTACGAGCAGATGCGCGAACTCAAGCAGGAGCAGAAAGTGACCCACGTCATCTTTGAGGAGCGCGGGAAGAACGAGGACGCCCAGCTTGAGCTGGAGTTCCGCCGCATCTGCTCCGGCCAGAACAAGCACAAGGCGGAGTATCCCTTCGTGCCCGTCTTCGCCTCGAAAAAGACGAATTCAAGCGGCCTGCAATTCGCCGATCTGGTCGCAAGGCCCATCGGCATCCATCACCTTCATCCCGAACAGCCCAACCGGGCCTATGCGCTGCTTTCCCGCAAAAGTCTCCATCCAACACTGGTGCAGGGCCATCTCGACATCTCCTGAACAAAACAAAAGGCCACGGAGATTCCCCCGTGACCCAGTGCCGGCTGAGAATTCCCAACCCGACAAGAATGGACCACAGGATCGGTCTTCAATCAACTTGGAATTGGAAGAAAATGGAATGATCCGGCCTATCCGGAATGGTGCCCGCTGCGACACATCCGCATGAACTTTACACTTCCGGGGAGGAATCCGCCATTTCCCCCCGCCGCAAAGGAAGTGCGCTACTACGTGTCCGCCCTGCGCCAAGGCCATGGCGAAGTGAGAGCCAGCGGTTTGATCCGCCTGGAAGCCACTGCTGGATTTGCCTATGCTCTACCTGAGCCACTACCGAAACCTGCGGAGGAAGAGGCATGCCCCGTCTGCGCGACCGCCCCTGGCGCCTGCCGTGCACGTATACGATCGGCGCGGTGAAAGAGGGCGGCTAATGAACTCTGTAGTGCGTTGAATCGGCCGGCGGGTCGTCGTGCGCGCTGTCGGGTTTCGGTTCGGGGAGGAACTGGGTGAGCAGGGCGCCGACGAGGGCGTAAGCGCCGGCGACACAGGCGCCGACGATGGCAATGCGCGCCGGGTTCGGGGTGTCCGAGGCGGCGAGGGTGAGTGTGATCCAGGCGGCGGCAGTGCCGAGAACGCGGCCGCCGATGTTGGCGGCGAAACTTTCACCCGTGCCGCGGAGGTGGAGCGGGAAGACGAGCGGGATGTAATTCCCCCAGAAACTGAACTGGGCGACGACGAGGAATCCCGCGAGAAAGATGCCGAGTTTGATCCAGATCAGGCTGCCGGTGTCCCCGAGTTGTCCGCTGATCCACCAGAAGAGGAGCGGGACGAAGAGGAGCGACGGCAGTTGGAAGAGCCGGAAAAGCGCGCGGCGGCTGACGATAGCGACCGCGAGCAGGGCGAAGGTGAGGCGGCCCGTCATGCCGCCGATTTCCTGCCAGTACGTGACTTTGGCGACCGCCTTGTCGCTGGCGTTGCCGCCGATCTGGCGCTTCCGCAGGTCCGGGAGTTCTTCGTTCTTCGCTGTGGCATCGGCGACGGCTGCCTGGACAGCGTCGCGCGCCTCGGCGATCATGGCGGCATGGCCGGTCTGCTGCGGGGTGCCGAGTTTCTGGGCGCCAAGGATCTGGGGGAGCTGCTGGATGGCGCCGAAGGCGATGCCGTAGCTCGCCGCAAACATGAGGGTTGTGAGGATCGTGGTCTTGCGCAACTCCGGCGCGAACAACTCGCTGAAGCGCGGGCGCCGCAGCGTGCCCGCCGCCTTTTTTGCAGCCCAGTCGGGCGACTCCGGCAGGAACGGCCGGATGAGGAGGAGTGGCAGCGCCGGGATGACGCCGGAAATGAGAGTGTACCGCCATGCCTCGTGCCCATCGTGGATGGCCGGCAGACTGAACGCCCACTTGGCGGCGAGCACGTTGGCGGCCGCGACCATCAGGCCGCCCAGCGAGGAAAATGCCTGCGTGTACCCAAGCACCTTTTCGCGTTGCTGCGGGTTCTTGAACAATTCGGCCAGCCAGGCGACGGCCGCCACGAACTCGACGCAGACACCGATGAAAACAAGGCATCGGAAAAACAGCAGTTGCCAGAGCGAGGTCGAGTAGCCGGCCGCGAACGCCGAGAACGCGTACAACAGGATGCTGAAAGTCAATACACGCCGCCGGCCGAGCCGGTCGGTCAGGTAACCGCCGAGCAATCCGAAGAGGCCGCCCGCCAGCGCCGGCACGAAGAAGAGGGTGCGTGCCCACTGCACGTAGTTTTTCCCGCCCGGCGCCCATGAGGCCGACGCTTCGGCCGGGGACATGCCGCCCTCGATCATTTCGCGCACCAGCGGCTCGCTCAAGGCCGCGATCGCCGGCTTGATGATCAGCGGCAGCATCAGGAGTTCGTAGATGTCGAACGCAAAGCCGATCGATGCGATGATGCAGATCAGCCATTGGGTGCGAGTCAGAGCGGGCAGCGGGGTTGGCATGGCAAGGGGGCTGGGGGCCGGAGGCAGAGATCAGAGATCAGAGATCAGAGGTCAGTGATTGGAGGGTGGCGGGTGTCAGGAGCACTGGGCGCCGGGGGCGAATGGGGGTTCTGGCGGGGCAGGAGGTCTTCGATGGCGGCGCGTTCTTCTTTGAGTTCGGCGATGGTGGCGTCGAGTTTTTCCTGGCTGAATGGATTCAGCGGCAGGCCGTCGACGATGCGCCAGCGGGCTCCGGGATCGGAGGCGATGGGGAAGCTCGTGATGAGATCTTTTTCGACGCCGTAAGCGGAACCTTCCGAGTACACGGCGACGCTGGTCCAGTCATCGGCCGGCGTTCCGAAGGCGAGCGAGCGGACGGTGTCGATGGCCGCGTTGGCGGCGCTGGCCGCGCTGGAAAGCCCGCGTGCCTTGATGATGGCGGCGCCGCGCTGCTGCACGGTGGCGATGAATTCGCCGCGCAGCCAGGCGTCGTCGCCGATCACGTCCGGCGCCGGGCGGCCGCCGATGCGCGCGTTGAAGAAATCCGGGAACATGGTCGAGCTGTGGTTGCCCCAGATGGCGAGGCCCGTGACGTCGCGCACCGGCACACCGGCTTTCCGGGCGAGCTGGGACTTGGCGCGGTTTTCGTCGAGCCGGGTCATGGCGAAAAACCTGTCGCGGGGCACGTCCGGGGCATTGCGGGCGGCGATGAGGCAATTGGTGTTGCAGGGGTTGCCGACGACGAGGACGCGCACGTCCGAGGCGGCCTGCCGCTGGATGGCCTGGCCCTGCCCGGTGAAGATCTTGCCGTTGATGGTCAGGAGATCTTTGCGCTCCATGCCCGCCTTGCGCGGCACGCTGCCGACGAGCAGCGCCCAATTCACGCCGCGAAACCCTTCCTCGAGATCGGCCGTGGGGACGACCCGGTTCAGCAGTGGAAACGCGCCGTCCTCCAGCTCCATGACCACCCCATGCAGCGCGCCCAGTGCCGGCTCGATCTCGATCAAGTGGAGGTTTACCGGCTGGCCTGGCCCAAAGACCGCGCCCGAGGCAATGCGGAACAACAATGAATATCCAATCTGACCGGCGGCGCCGGTCACGGCCACTGTAATCGGTTCGTTCATGGGGAATGCTCGACTGGCGCGAATCGATCGCGCCATCCCAGAGCGCTAGTCGGCAATCGCCGTTTGTCGATGGCATTCGTTG
>CAZYHO010000424.1:0-4633 GCA_964647495.1 uncultured Akkermansia sp.
CCAAGCTACGAACTTCCTATGCCACTTTATAGCGTCGAATTATGGACACCATTGGGTGCCGATGTGGAGGGGGGCGCCGGTGTCACCTGGAGTGACAACGACATCGATTTCGCCGTTGGGTTCGCCGTTGAAGAACTGGCGAAGGAGGGAGCCCTCCATTTCAAAACCGAGGATCACATACTCCTCCGGAAACGGAGCGGTGAAGCCATCGAGGAATGCCAGGCTGCCGCCGCTGCCGTCACCGCGATAGATGCGCGGAATACCGGATTCCGGCACTGTGTAGAAGTCGTTGGGAGCGGGGAAGTGAGCGTTTGTTTTGCCCCACACGGCGCGGAAAGTCTCGAAGTCGTCGAATTTCACCACGAAGAACGAAGCGATGTCGCCGGTGATGGCGAGAGTGGGCGAGTGGGCGGCCACCAGCGAATCGTCGATGCCGTCGAAGCGCAGAACGGGGTGGCCGTTGATGGCGTTGGGGACGAGCGCGGGGCGCTGTGATTCGAGCGGCTGCTGGGCATTATTGAAATTGCCGGACTGGTCGCCCCATGTGCTGACGACGCCATCGGCCGCGGTGACCCCTTTGTCCGCGCGGAGCCAGAGGCGGAGGTTGGCGGGCGCGGGCAGCGGAATGGGATCGGGGGTGGTGACGGTGAAGCTGACGGGAGCGGAGACGGTGAGGGCGCCGAGGTTGTCTGTGGCGCGTGCCTGGACGGATGCGGCGGAGGCGGTGGTGAAAGCGACGGTGGCGCTCCAGGGAGCCTCGAGGTCGGTTGCGACGAGCGCTCCATTGACGAAAAACTCGACGCGGGTGACGGAGCCATCGGCGTCCGCGGCGTCCACGCTCAGCGTCACATCGGCGGGGGCCACGATCGAGGCGCCGCCGGCCGGCGCGGTGACGGTGACGGTTGGCGGATCGTTGAGCGTGCTGGTGAGCGGGAAGCTGTAGCGCCCGGCGAGGTACAGGTGCACGTTCAGCACGTCGGCCGGAGAAAGGGCGGTGTCGTAGATGAGCAGTTCGGCGATGTCGCCCTTCATGCGGGTGACCGAGTCGTCGCGGGTTCCGATGAAGAGCGGGCGGTCGAGATCGTCGGTGATCGCGGTGGAGGCGCCGGCGCCGTTGGGCAAACCGTTGAGGTAGTGGGTGATGGTGGATTCGGTCGCGGAAAACCCGACGAGTTCGAACCGCTCGGCACGCAGCGGGCGCAAGCCGGAGGAGCCGACGTGTGTGCCGATGCCGTTGCCGCGCAAGACGTGGGGCAGGCCGTTGTTCGGCAGCGTGTAGAAGTCGGTGGGGGCGGGCAGGTTGGTGTTCGTTTTCGCCCAGACGGCGCGCCAGGTGGCGAAGTCATCCATGCGGACGACAAAAAACGAAGTGATGTCTCCCGTGATGGAAAGGCTCTCGGAATCCTCGATTTCGAGGAAGTCGTCTTCGCCATCGAAGCGAACAGCCGGCTGAGTGCCGATGGCGTCGGCCACCACGACCGGCGCGAGGAACTCGTCGAACGCGAAGGCGGTATTGTTCTGGCCGGACTGGTCCTCCCATTGAACCACGGTGTCACCGGCGCCCGTGGTGATGCCGGCGTCCGCCTTGAGCCAGAGCTGGAGGTTCGATGTGACCGAGAGGGCGGGGGGAGGCCCGGCGGTCGCGGTACGAGAGATGGTCTCGCTGTCGGCCGTGCCATCGCGGTTGTCGGTGGCGCGCGCGCTGAATTCGTATGCCCCCGGTGTATCGATGCGCAGTTTGACGGTCCAGGGCGGCGCGGTGGCAGTGCCGACCGGGTTGCCATTCGCGAAGAACTGCACACTGGCGATCGTGCCGTCGGTGTCCGTGGCTGTCGCGTTGAGCGTGAGGACATCTCCGGCGGCGTGGGTCGGTCCGGCGGGGGACGCAGCCAGAGTGGTGGTGGGCGGCTCGTTGGCGATGCCGTACTTGACGCCCAGGTATCCGACGACTTCGGCGCGTTCAGTTTCCGAAAGGACGCGGTCGTAGATGACGATTTCCGCGATGTCGCCCTTCATCAATGTCACGAAGTCGGCGCGCGATCCGATGATCATCGGGGTGTCCGCATCTCCGGCGATGGCGGACAGCGTGCCGCTCGAGGTGGACTGACCCCCGAGATAGTGCGTGGCCTGGGTGTCGGCGATCTCGAAACCGACGGTGAGATACGTGTTGGCGCGGAGGGCCATGCCGCCGTCGAAGAATCCGAGTCCGGCATCCTGTCCTGAGCCGCGGTAGAGGCGTGGGATGCCGGTGTCGGGCATCGTGTAGAAATCCGTGGGGGCGGGCAGGTGCGCGCTCGTCTTCGACCAGACGGCGCGGTATGTGGCGAAGTCGGTGAAATTGACCACGAAGAAGCTCGTCACGTCCCAACTGAACGAGAGACTCTCGGAGTCGTCGATGACCAGATGATCATCGATGCCGTCGAAACGAAGGACCGGTTTGCCGTTGAGGGCGTTCGGAACAACGATGGGAGCATTCGGAATGTCCATGGAGGCGGCCACATGGGCGTTGGGGCTTTGGTCGGCCCAGCTCAGGACCATGGAGCCGTCCGTGGTCACTCCGGCGTCGGCTTTGAGCCAAAGCTGCAATCCGTCCGTGACGGTGAGATCCTGCGCCAGGCCGGGGACGGCGGCAAAGAGCAACGAAACGATCGGGACGATCGACAACGGTAGTGAATGGGGACGGCAGGACATGGGATCGGGTGGAATAGGGATGGCACGAGAACGGGAATCGCCGCAGGCACACAGCCGGGGCGGGAAACGCAGCATGCCCAAACGTGCAATCCCGGGTCAAGCGAAATCATCGGCGCTCGCCACGCCGCCCACGCCGGCATCACGAGCCGAAGACGGAAAGCCACGGGCCGGAGGATGGATCAAGGCGCAAAGCAGGCGGGTAATGAGCGGCCGCGACGGGCAGGGCCCTCAAGAACACGGAAGATCGGGATTTCAAGGAAATCTTGGCCCGCTCATCAATTGACTGTCCCTTTATGCTCGCTGGTGATCACAGGTCGGTTGTATCCTGTTCGGCGGCTTTGCCGAAGAGATAGGCGTCGCCGATGTACTTGAAAATCACGCGTCCGAGTTTGACGTCGTGCCGTTCGCGGGCGGGTTTGACCACGACACCCTCGCGGCCGTGTTTTCCGCCGACGAGCGAATCGCCTTCGGAAAGCTGCTTGATGGTGGCGAGCGAATAGCCGCCGCGATACACGAGCGGGACGTTTTCCACGGCATGTTTTTCGCACCAGGCAACGAACGCATCGTGGTCAACGAATTCTCCGTCGATCATGAGGTCGAAGGCGCGGAAGGCGATGCCGCGCTGCCCGTAGTGATAGCTTTGGATGCCCGATCCGAAGACTTCGCCATAGAGAACCGCCTGGTTGTGGCCTTGAGAGAAGAGGTCGTTCAGCAGGTTTTGCACGCCTTGCAATGTCAGTGGATACCAGTAGGTATTGGTGCGGAAGGCTTCGGAATCCGGCGGCTCCATGCGGCGCAGGCCGCGGGATCCGGCCATCCATTGCCTTCCGCGGCCACCATCCGCCACGCTGGTGACGAAACCGACGCGGCAGTTTGTGCCGTGCAGTTTCTCGGTGACGACCACCTCCTCCGCATCGGCGATCACATCAGGATAACTGCGCAGGTTTTCGATGTCGGTATAGGCCGGGAAGCGCGGATCCGACGGGGCTGAATCGCCCGCCTGGGTGCGCAGCGGCGGAACATACTTTTGCGCCCCGTAGAAGTCGGTAACATCCTGACCGACTTCCATGCCCGGTTCCGGCTGGATGACCAGGCCGAACGACGGCTCGCCACGCAGCCGCACGCGATGGATGACGAGCACCCTGGCTCCGTCGATATCGGTGCCTTCCTTCATGTAGGTGGCTACGCCGAGACGGTCTGCTACCTCGCGCGGCAGGGTGGTTCCCTGCTCGAAGTAGACGACCGGGTCGCCATCTTTGTAGACCCCTTTCTTCACGGCCATCTGCCAGCCGCCCACCGTCGCCAGTTCCAGCGCATCGGCGTTGGAGTGAGGGCGAACGTCGTGGATGCGAGTGACTTCTACCTTGATGCTGCTCATGTGAATGGCTCCCGCGGCTCATCGTGGGCGGAGAAGGGCTCTTGCGCCCCGGCAAAACGCACCAGTGCCGCCAGGCCGCTTTCGCGTCAAATTCTTTGCAGTCCGTGCCGGGAAGCCGGGAAGCCCCCAAGGCGCGCGCACGAGCGCGAAAGACCGCTGTCCTTCCGGCTTCCTTCCAGGATGCGGAGGCTTTTTGGGCTGTGTTCCGTGGGTGGGCGTCCGCACACGGGGCTTTGCCTCACCTCGAGTTTGTACATTTTAAGCGGCGGCGGCGGAACTCGAACCTTCACGCACGAACCTGTTGGCGAATCCGGGACACCCACTCGAGTATCGGAATTGACCACTTTTGCTGTTGGGTTTGGCCTTCCAAGGGTGTCTCGAATAGCCCTTCGCCTCCTGCCCGGACGCCTCGGGAGAATCGGCGACCGGGCCATCCTCTGCACGCGGCAACCGCTGACGCGCCCGGAGGCTCGCGTCCCACCCCGGAGCTTCGCTTTGATGTCTGAGTGCTGGAGCGGGCATTTTCAAAAACCGCATGGAAGCGGGCCTGTGGGTGGGGCGTGA
>CAZYHO010000425.1:0-4628 GCA_964647495.1 uncultured Akkermansia sp.
TGGCCGCCTGCGCCCCGCTCGCTCCCGGCCGCTCGCTCCCCGACATGCCGGCCCGTCAACTCATGCACGCTGCCAGAATTGCCATCCAGCGCCGTTCTCTGGTGAAGAGAACGGCGTGAGGGGGCGGGGCTCCGCTCACCGGGTTTCTTCGATGAGCCGCGCGAATTCCGCGAAGAAGTAGCGCGCGTCATGGGGGCCGGGCGCGGCTTCCGGATGGTATTGCACGCTGAAGACGGGGGCGTCGGTGATGCGCAGGCCCTCGACGGTGCCGTCGTTGAGGTTGATATGGGTGACTTCGATATTCGGCGGCAGGCTGTCGGCATCCACGGCGAATCCGTGGTTCTGGCTGGTGATGGCGACACGTCCGGTGCGCAGATCCTTGACCGGCTGGTTTCCGCCGCGGTGGCCGAACTTCAGCTTGAAAGTGCGGCCGCCGCAGGCGTGGCCGAGCATCTGGTGCCCGAGGCAGATCGCGAAGATCGGCTTGCGTCCGATGAGCTTGCGCACTTCCTGGTGCACGTAGGTCAAGGCGGCCGGATCTCCCGGCCCGTTGCTCAGGAAAACACCGTCCGGCTTGAGCGCCAGCACATCCTCCGCGCTCGTGCGCGCGTTGACCACATGCACCTCGAACCCCTGCTGCCTCAGCCGCCGCAGGATGTTGCGTTTGATCCCGAAATCGTAGGCCACCACCCGCCGCTGTGCCGAAGGCAGCGGCGCCGGCCCGCCCGGTGTCCACTCGCGGCTTTCCACCGACTCCGGATCCCACTCGTAGTTGGTTTCGGTGGAGACCTCCTTGACGTAGTCGCTGCCCTCCATCGGCGTCGAGGCGCGCGCCCTGGCCACCGCCTCGTCGTCGGTCAGCGGCTCGCTGGAAATGACGGCGTTCATGGCGCCCCGCGTCCGCAGGTGTTTCGTCAAGGCCCGCGTGTCGATGCCTTCGAGCCCGACGATGCTCCATTTCCTGAAATACTCGTCGAGCGTCAGCTCGTTGCGCCAATTGCTCGGGATCGGGCTGAGTTCGCCGATGACGAACCCGCGCACATGCGGGCGCGCGCTTTCCTGGTCCGCCTCGTTCGTCCCGTAATTCCCGATCAACGGATACGTCATCGCCACGATCTGGCCGCGGTAACTCGGGTCGGTGACCACCTCCTGGTACCCGGTCATCGACGTGTTGAAGCACGCCTCTCCGGCGGCGGTTCCGGACGCCCCGAAGGCCGTCCCGCGAAACACCCGTCCATCCTCCAGCGCCAGCAACCCGTCCATGAAATTCCCATCGCGCCACTACACCGGCCGCGCAAGCCGCAAGTTGGGAAGGGGGTAAGGTGCATGGTGCACGGCAGGGTGGGTGCAGGTGCGGCACGACGGTGTCCAGCGCTTCGTCCCGGATATCGCCACGCCGCCGCGCTTCCCGCTCCGCCAGCCTGTGAGCCGCCGCGCGGGCGCGTGGCCCCGGCCCGCGAAACCCGCGCCGCTCCTCGATCCCCATCTCCACCGCATCGGGCGCCGCCGGCCGCGCCGGCCGGAGGCCCCCATTCCGGTTTTAACCAAACAGCTTCCAGAGCATTCCTGACTGTCCGTGCTTGGCTCGCGGGAGCGACCCCGGAGGGACAGACTTCAAGGCCTCCACAGGGCCCCACAGTCATTCAGGCTTGCCAATGATCGGGGCGCATCAGGCACGGCTGGGTGAATCCATCGATTGCCGCCGACTTGCTTTCACGGGAAACTGGCCATGAGTCGTGGTTTGCCCGTGGCGGGGGGAGGGGCCGGCTGGTTCGTTGAGTCCGGCGAAGGTTGTTTCCCCGCGGCGGGCGCGTGCCATCATCTTATCACTCATGCCTGCTTCGCCCATCGTTATCCCGCCCACAGACGCCCGTTTGCGCATATTGCCCAACGGCCTGGAAATCATCGTCAAAGAAGACCACAGCGCGCCGGTGGTCTCGGTGCAGGCGTGGGTGCGCACCGGCAGTTGCCAGGAAGCGGAATTCCTCGGCGCCGGGATCTCGCATCTGGTCGAGCACATGGTGTTCAAAGGCACCGGGGCGAAGGGGCCGGCGGAACAGGCGCGCCAGGTCCAGGCGATCGGCGGGTACCTGAATGCGTACACATCGTTCGACCGCACGGTGTACTACATCGATGCGCCGGCCGAGGGGCTCGACACCGTGTTCGAAGTGCTGATCGACCTGGTCGCGGGCGCGGCCTTTCCCGAGGCGGAATTCGAGAAAGAAAAGGACGTGATCCGCCGCGAGATCGACATGGGGGAGGACGACCCGGACACGAAGCACAGCCACCTGTTGTTCGAGACGACATTCCGCACGCACCCGATGGGGCAGCCGATCATCGGGCATCTGGACCTCTTCAACCGCATCACTCACGCGCAGATGGCCGGGTACTACCGGCGCCACTACGTGCCTGACAATATGTTCTTCGTGGTCGCGGGGCCGGTAAGCGCGCACACGGTCGAAAAGAAACTGGCGCGCCGAATCGGCGGGATGCCGCGCGGTGGCGGCGGGCCGGTGCTCGTGCCGTCGGAGCCGGACCAATTGGGGCGGCGTGAGGCGCACATCGAATTTCCCACGGAGCTGACGAAGATGACGCTGGCCTGGCGCATCCCCGGCCTCACTCACCCGGACATCCCGGCCCTCGAAGTGCTCGCCGAAATCCTCGGGCAGGGGCGCAGCTCGCGCCTGTACCGCCGACTGCGCGACGAACAGGCGATCACGCACTCGGTCGGCGCAAGCTGCTACGCGCCTCCACCGGGCGGCATCTTCGCCATTTCCGGCGAGCTTGATTTCGACAAGCGCGACGCGATGCGGTCCGAGGCGCTGGCGATGGTGCACGCGATCCAGCGCGACGGCGTGACCGCGGCGGAGGTCGCCAAATCGCAGCGCCTCGTGCTCGGCGAACAGTTGGAGGGCCTGACCTCGATGCGCGGGCTGGCCGGCGATCTGGGATCGAACTGGCACGTGGCGCGCAACCTGGAATTCACGCGCGACATGGTGGCGGCGATCGAAGCGGTGACGCCGGCCGACGTGCAGCGCGTGGCGGCATCGCATCTGCGCGACCAGTCGCTCACCGTGACGTCCATCAATCCACGCGGCTCGCTCGCGAAGGCAGAGCGCCGCAAACGTGGAGCGGGACGCAACGACGTGCAGCGGCTGGTCATGCCGAACGGGCTGACCCTGCTCGTCAGGGAAGACAGGCGCGTGCCGCTGATCACGCTTCACGCCTGTCTGCGCGGCGGGATTCTCTCGGAGTCCGCGGCGACAGCAGGCGAAAGCCGCCTCATGGCGCGCACGATCCTGAAGGGCACCGCGTCGCGCACCGCGGAGGAAATTTCCACCCGGATCGAGGAGTCCGGCGGCGGCATCAGCGCCGAGTCCGGCGGAAGTTCCTGGTCGGTGACGGTGGACCTTCTGAAACCGGATCTGGAGATGGGGCTCGAGATGCTGGCCGACATCCTGCTGAACGCGGCCTACCCGGAGCCGGAGGTGAAGCGCGAGAAGGGTGTTCAGCTTGCCGCGATCAAGGCGGAGGCGGACCGCCTGACCAACGTGGCGTTCCGCGAGCTGCGCGAGGCGCTGTTCGGTCCGCATCCGTTCGCCTGGGACCGCAACGGATCACCCGAAACTCTCGCGGGCCTGAGCGGCGCCTCCCTGCGCCAATCCCATCGCAAACTCGCCGTCGCCAAAAACATGGTCCTCGCGGTCTACGGCGATGTCGAGAAATCCGAGGTCGCCCGGTTGGCCGGCCACGCCTTCGCCGGCATGCCGTCCGGCCGCCGCCACGCCACCCCGCCCGGTGTCGGGTTTGCCGATGGCCTGAGCGGCCGCATCGTCCGCGAAGTGCACCGCGACAAAAAGCAGGCGGTGCTGGCCGTCGGATTCCCCACCGTCACCGCCCTGCACCGCGACCGCGCCGCCCTCGAACTCCTCGACGAATCATGCAGCGACATGGCGTCCCGCTTGTTCCTGCGCATCCGCGAGGAACAGGGGCTCGCCTACTACACCGGCGCCTTCCAGATCCTCGGCATGGCCCCAGGCGCCTTCGCGTTTTACCTCGGCACTTCACCAGCCCAGCTCGATCACGCCCAGTCCGAACTGCTCGACGAAATCTCCCGGCTCGCCGCCAAGGGCCTCGACGACGACGAACTCGAACGCGTCAAACGATCCTGGATCGGCAAAAACCTCATCAGCCGCCAGTCACCCGAAAGCATGGCCCGCACCGCCGCCCTCGACGAACTCTACGGCGTCGGTTACGACAACCACGAGCGGTTCGTCGCCCGCATCCAGTCGCTGACCGCCGCCGATGTCCGCGCGGCCGCCCGGCGCTACTTCGGCCCAGGCCGGCCGCATATCGTCTCCCGCGTCCTCCCGCCTTCCTGAGCCGCCGGTGTGGGGACAGACCCCTTGTGCGATCCCTCTTCCACTCCATGTTTTGCAGCCCGGGTGAACCCGGTTTTCAACAGGATGTCCGTGCGGCAAAGGGTTGGAGTCCCGCCTTCAGGCGGAGCGCGAAGCCAAGTACGCCACCCTCCTGGTTCTGACCTCTGACCTCTGACCTCTGACTTCTGACGTCAGAGGCTCATGGCGTTGAATCCTCCATCGACGACGATTTCGGCGCCGGTGAGA
>CAZYHO010000426.1:0-4624 GCA_964647495.1 uncultured Akkermansia sp.
GCCTGAGGAGCCCGGGTATCTGGCGGACTGGCGGGGAAAGATGCGGCCGCAGGCGCCGCGCGGCTACGTGTGCGGGCGGGCGTCGCAGCCGCTGAGCATCGATGGCAAGCTGGACGAGGAGGCGTGGGTGACGGCGCCGTGGACGGATGATTTTGTGGACATCGAGGGCGACGCGAAACCGAAGCCGCATTTCCGCACGCGGGCGAAGATGCTTTGGGACGACACGTATTTTTATGTGGCGGCGGTGCTCGAGGAACCGCACGTGTGGGGCACGCTGACGGCGCACGACTCGGTGATTTTCCATGATCCGGACTTCGAGGTGTTCATCGACCCGAACGGTGATTCGCACGAGTATTACGAGTTCGAGATGAACGCCTTGAACACGGGCTGGGACCTGTTTTTGCCGAAGCCGTACAAGAACGGCGGTCCGGCGATGAACGAATGGGAGATCCCCGGCCTGAAGACGGCGGTGCATGTGCGCGGGACATTGAACGACCCGTCCGACGTCGATGAGGGCTGGTCGGTCGAGATCGCCATCCCGTGGAAAGTGCTGGGCGAGCACGCGCACCGGCCGGCGCCGCCCGAGCCCGGCGACCAATGGCGCGTGGGATTTTCGCGCGTGCAGTGGCAGATCGATATCAAGGACGGCGGCTACACGAAGATCCCGGGCAAGCCGGAGAACAACTGGGTGTGGTCGCCGCAGGGAGTCGTCGACATGCACCGCCCGGAGCGCTGGGGGTACGTGCAATTCACGCGGACGGCGCCGGGCACAGTGCCATTTGTGCCCGATATTTCCGCGCCGGCGAGGGACGCGCTGCACGAGGTTTATTACGCGCAGAAGGACTTTCACAGGCGTCACGGGCGCTGGGCGGAGTCGCTGGAGGCGCTGGGCGTCGCCTTGCCGCGGCACGGGCCGCTGGGCGCGCCGGTGCTGGGCGCCACCGCGGACGGTTACGAATGCCTGATTGACCTGGCGCTTCCCGGCGGTTCTGTTCGGCGTTGGATGATCAGGCACGACGCGCTCATCAAGGAGGTCACACCATGAAACTCAAACTGCCGGTCATCCGGCTCATCGGCGCCTCGCTGGCGATCGCCTTCACGGCAGCCGCCGAAACGACGGAACCCTGGTGGCCGGCCGACACGGAAGCGGCGCTGGCCACCGCCGGGGAAAACGCCGATCAACTCAGGCGCGCCCTGCGGGAGGCGCCGGCCGACCAGCGCGAATCGATGCAGTTTCTGGTCGACCACATGCCGCCGGTGGACCGGGCCGCGCTGACGGCGGATTTCCTGCTCGCTCATGTCGCGCTGGCGCATGAAGCGATGGCCGGGGCGCCGTGGGCGTCGCTGGTGCCGAAGGAGATTTTCCTGAACGATGTGCTGCCATACGCGTGCCTGAACGAATCGCGCGACGGCGGACGAGCGAAGCTGCGCGAGCTGGCCGTCCCGCTGGTCAAGGAATGCCGCACGCCGGGCGAGGCGGCGCAGGTTCTCAACCAGAAGCTCTTCGGCATCGTGAACGTCCGGTATTCGACCGCGCGCAAGCGGCCGGACCAGAGCGCCCTGGAGAGCATGGAAACCGGGCTCGCCTCGTGCAGCGGGCTTTCGATTCTCCTGGCGGACGCGTGCCGTTCGGTCGGCATTCCGGCGCGTGTGGCTGGCACGCCGATGTGGACGAACATGCGCGGCAACCACACATGGATCGAGGTGTGGGACGGGGAATGGCATTTTGCCGGGGCCGCCGAGCCGGATCCGAACGGGCTCGACCGCGGATGGTTCGTGGGCGACGCCGCCAAGGCCGACGACAACGAACCGCGCCACCGGATCTACGCCAGCAGCTTCCGGCAGACCGGGCTGAGCTTTCCGCTGGTCTGGAATCGCCGCATCGACTGGGTGCCGGCCGTCAACGTGACCAGCCGCTACACTGGCGCCGCGGCGCCCGAACCGGAAGACCGCGTCCGCGTGCTCGTGCGCGTCCTGGACCGGCCGGACGGCGAGCGTGTCGCCGCGCGCGTCGAGATTTGCGAAACGGCGGTGACCGGCCGCTGCTGGAACGGGACGAGCCGCGACGAGACGGCCGACCTGAACAATATCCTGCCGTTTCTGTTGCGGCCGGGAGTCGAGCACACGCTCAAGATCGAGCACGATGGCAAGACGATTTCGCGACCGCTGACTCCGGGTTCCGAGCCCGAGCAGATCACAACGCTGGTGCTCTCCTCATTGTCTGAAACCACCAAACCGGAAACCCCAGATCCATGACCCACGAACAACGACTCGCCTCGCTCTCGCTTGAACTGCCGCCGGCGCCCAAACCGCTCGCGGTCTACAAACCCGTCGTCGTGGTCAACGGACTGGCCTACGTTTCCGGCCACGGGCCGGTGATGACGGACGGCCGGTTGATCACCGGGCGGCTCGGATCCGATCTGACGCTGGAACAGGGGTATGCGGCCGCGCGGCAGGTGGGCCTGGCGATTCTCTCGACGCTGCGGACGCACTTTGGATCGCTCAACGACGTGAAGCGAGTGATCAAGACACTGGGCATGGTCAACTCGGCGCCCGATTTCTTCGACCAGCCGAAGGTGATCAATGGATGCAGCGATTTGTTCGCGCTCGTGTTCGGCGACGAAAGCGGCATCGGCGCCCGCAGCGCGGTCGGCATGGGGCCGCTCCCGGGCAACATCGCCGTGGAAATCGAAGTCATTTTCGAAGTGAGCTGACCATGAATGCGGCCCCGTCGCTGCCCGCCAATGTGGTGTCGATCGCCTCGCCCGCGCTGATTCTGCACTGGCCATCGGTCGAGGAGAACGTGCGGCGGATGCTGGCGATGGTGGCGTCCGCGGACAGCCTGCGCCCGCATCTGAAGACGCACAAGCTCCCACAGATCGTGGCGCATCTCGCGGAATGCGGCGTGACCAAGGCGAAGTGCGCCACGATCGCCGAGGCGGAAATGGCCGCGGCCGCCGGAGCGACCGACATCCTGCTCGCGGCACCGCTCGTCGGCCCGACCACGCGGCGGCTCCTCGCCTTGATGAGCGCCCATCCCGGCGTGCGTTTCGCGGGGCTGGCGGATGACGGCCCGGCCATCGAGGCGGCGAACGCCGAAGCCGTGGCCGCGGGCGCACGCCTCCGCGTGATGATCGATCTCGACGTCGGCCAGAGGCGCACCGGTGTGGCGCCCGCGGACGCCGCCGGATTGTACCGGCGGCTCGTGGCCAGTGGCGGCCTGGAGGCGGCCGGGCTGCACGCGTACGACGGGCATCTTCACCAGAGCGATGCGGCCGAGCGCGCCGCGGCCTGCGAGGCGGCATTCGCAGGCGTGGCGGAGCTGGCCTCGGCGCTCCGCGCGGAAGGACTGCCGGTCCCGGCGATCGTCGCGGGCGGCACGCCGACGTTTCCCATGCATGCGCGCCGCGCCGGGGTCGAGTCAAGCCCGGGGACCTGCGTGCTGTGGGATGCCGGTTACGAGCGCAATTTACCGGACCTCGACTTCGTGACGGCCGCATTTTTGCTGACGCGCGTGATCAGCCGACCCGCGCCCGGCCGCTTGTGCCTCGATCTCGGGCACAAGGCGGTGGCGAGTGAAATGACGCCTCCGCGTGTCGTTTTCCCGGAGTTGCCGGACGCCCGCGCGGTCATGCACAACGAGGAGCATCTGGTCCTCGAAACCGATCGCGCCTCCGAGTTTCCGGTCGGCGCCCCGCTGCTCGGCATCCCGTGGCACATTTGCCCGACCGTCGCGCTGCATTCGTTCGTACACGTCGTTCGCCGGGATGCGGACGCGGACGCGGTATGGCCTGTCGTGGCGCGCACGCGGGCGATCACGGTGTGAGCGGTGTGAACGGTGTGAGCGCGCCTCGCGAAGTGCCCGTTGCGGGGAAGCGGCGGTGGCGGCGGTGGCCGATCGTGCCAATGTCGCCGGCATGAGCAGGAAAACGGATGAGCCGCGGCACGTCGTCGTCACCGGAGCCACTCGCGGCCTCGGCCGGGCGATGGCGGCTTCTTTCGCGGCGCTCGGGCATCGCGTGAGCGGCTGCGGCCGGGATGCCAAGGCCGTCGCCGCCGTGAGGCGCGCGGTGCCGGACGGATATTTTGCCGTTGTGGATGTGAGCGAAGAAGCCGCGGTGGCGGCGTTTGCGCGCGAGGCCGTGGCGCGTTTCGGGCCGCCCGACCTGCTGCTCAACAATGCCGCGGTGATCAATCGAAATGCGCCGCTGTGGGAAGTGTCCGGAGAGGAATTCGCGCGGGTCATCGACGTGAATCTCGGCGGTGTGCATCGGGTGATTCGCCATTTCCTGCCCGGCATGATTGAACGCGGACACGGTGTGGTCGTCAATTTTTCCAGCGGCTGGGGACGGAGCACCGCAGCGGATGTCGCCCCGTACTGCGCGACGAAATTCGGCATCGAAGGACTGACGGGCGCCCTGGCCCAGGACCTCGCCGCTGTCGCGCCTGGCGTGGCCGCCGTCGCCCTCAACCCGGGCATCATCGATACCGACATGCTGCGATCCTGCTTCGGCACAGGCGCCGCTGGCTTCCCCGATGCCGCCGCCTGGGCGCGCACGGCCGTCCCGTTTCTCCTCGGCCTCGGCCCGCGCCATAACGGCGGCGCGCTGACCGCGCCGTGAGG
>CAZYHO010000427.1:0-4622 GCA_964647495.1 uncultured Akkermansia sp.
ACGCCCCGTCCGGCGGGCAAGATGCACCGCCCTACCCGAGAACTGCCAAATCGCCCGGGGAAGTCCCTTTGAGTCCCTTGCCAATTCTCAACACATCTTGAGTCATTGGCGATTCACTTTTGGCCGAGTCCTTTAGATGACGCGAGGTTCCATTTTCATGAACCGGATCAAAGCCCCGGCACTGGCGCGCAGATGGTTTTCCAACACCGCGTTCGCTGAAAAATCCCTCGACGAGGTTGCCAGTTGGACATTATTCCGTCCATGTGAAAGCAATTTCTTGCACCGCTGCCCGGGAGAATCTGGCTGCCACGATGGATCGGGTATGCTACCGCTATAAACAATAGCGAAGCGGATGCAGGCGCCCGCCAATCCGCCGGCGACCATGAGCGCGACTTCGATCACATTGGCCTTGCTGCCATTGGAGAACCTGACCGGAGCGCCGGAAGACACTCTTCTGGCGCGTGGTTTCGCGCACGACCTGATCGCGGAGCTGGCGCAATTTCCCGCTCTGGGGGTGATCGCCGCGGATTCCGCGTGGGCCGAGTCCCGGGAGCCTGATGGTGGCGCCGGCGCGGCTCCGGCTCCGCAGGCCGACTACCTTTTGAAAGGCAGTGTGCGGCGCTGGGGCGACACGTTGCGCCTGAACATCCAGCTTCTGGAGGCCTCGCATGGCCATCACCTGTGGGCCGGCCGCTACGACAGCGGCAATCTGCTGGAGATCCACGATGACATTGTCGCCAAGGTGGCCAACGCCCTGGCGCTGCAGATGGATCGCTCGCTGCTGCGCACCGCGCGGCGCGGCCGCGAGACGCCGCACGAGGCTTACACATGCTGGCTGCGCGGCATGGAGTGCCTGCAACGCGGAAGCGCGGACGCCGATCTCGAAGGGCGCCGGCATTTCGAACGCGCCCTGGAATTCAATCCCGGCGATGCGCGGGCGCTCGGCGGCCTGTCGCTTTCCTATTTCAATGACTGGAGCTGCCAGGCCTGGGAACGCTGGGGCGACAACGAGGAGCGCGCCCATGCCTACGCCGTTCAGGCCGAGGCGCAAAACCCGGACGACGCGCTGGTACAGCTCGTCCTGGCCCGCCTCGAACAATACCGGCGCCATTTCGAGCGCGCCGGCCCGCGGCTGCACCGCGCGCACGCGCTGGCGCCGAACGACGCCCATGTGCTCATCCATCTCGCGCTGGGGTTCACGCTCCAGGGCGAGGCTGCCGCCGGTTGGGAGTTTGCCCGGCGCGCGATCGAGCTGAACCCGCTCTGCCCGGTCTGGTACTACTGCCTCGCGATGCAGCCGCTCTTTTCGCTGCGCCGCTACGAGGAGGCGCTCGCCATGGCGGCCAAGGCGCCTCCCGAACTGATCGTCGATACTCCCGCCTACGAAGCCGCGGCGCATGCCTGTCTCGGCCGCAAAGCGGAGGCCGCCCAGTGCCTGGAGGAATTCCGCGCCGACTTCAAACGCCGCATCGCCGGCCAGCGCGAGAGCACGCCCGACGAATTGCTGCGCTGGATCCTGCATGTGAATCCCTACCGCCGGCCCGAGGACACCGCGCATCTGGTCGAGGGGTTGCGCCGCGCCGGGTTGGAGGAGGTCCGTTCCGCGACCCCGGCGCCGCTGCCATGGCCGATCTCCAATGTCTTCCGCCGGGATGGTATGCTGTGGACGCTCGCTTTCGAGCGCCAGGTCATCCAGATGCCGGGCCTGCGCGGGCTGGAGGACATCGCCCGCCTGCTGGCCTGTCCCGGCGAGGAGGTGCCGAGTTTCGCGCTCGCGGGCACGCCGGTGCAGGCCGGAGGATTGGAGATTCTCGATGACCAGGCGCGCCAGGCCTACCGGAACCGGCTGCGCGAGCTGGAGGCCGACATCGACGAAGCCAATGCCGCCGCCAACGTCGCGCGATGCGAGACGCTCGAAGCCGAGCGCGACCGTCTCGTGCAGGAATTGCAGCGTGGGCTGGGTCTGGGCGGCCGCCGCCGCACCACGGGCGATCCTGCCGAGCGGGCGCGCATGGCGGTCACATGGCGCATCCGGCACGCCATCCGCAAGATCGAGGCGCTGCATCCCGCCTTGGCGCGCCATCTGACGCATTCCATCCGCACCGGAGTGTATTGCCGGTATCAGCCGGAACGCGAGACGACGTGGTCGGTGTGAAAAAAAAACGCGGCCTCACCATGTGAGGCGCCACCTCACGCCACAAGAAGTGCAACCCGATCACTTCTTATGTCCACTACCATACCTGATTCCATCCCCGCTGCCCTCCATCGTCTCCCCCGCCTCGCCGAAGTGCCGTTCCTCACGGACGGAGGCCTGGAAACCACTCTGGTCTTTCACGAAGGCATCGACCTGCCCTGTTTCGCGGCGTTCGATCTGCTCAGGCGCGGCCATGGCCGGGAAACCCTGCGCCGCTACTTCGAACGCTACATCGCGCTCGCCCATCGCCACGAAAGCGGGTTCATCCTGGAAAGCCCCACCTGGCGCGCCAATCCGGACTGGGCCGCGAAGCTCGGTTATTCGCCGGCCGCCCTCGCGCAGGCGAATCGCGACGCCATCGGCCTGATGCACGAGCTGCGCGAGGCATTCGAGACCCTCACCTCGCCCATGCTCATCAGCGGCGGCGTCGGCCCGCGCGGCGACGGCTACCAGCCGGGCGCCGCCATGAGCGCCGATGAGGCGCAACGCTACCACGGCCCCCAGTTGCGGACGTATCGCGACGCCGGCGCCGACCTCGGCGCCGCCATCACCATGAACCGCGTCGAGGAAGCGCTCGGTGTCGCCCGCGCCGCGGCGGCGCTCGATTTCCCGGTCGTCATTTCCTTCACCCTCGAAACAGACGGGAAACTGCCGACAGGCCAGACGCTGCGCGAAGCCATCGAAACCATCGACGCACAGACCACGCGGCCGCCACTCTATTATATGATCAATTGCGCCCATCCGACGCACTTCGATGGCGCCCTGACCGCCGGCGAGGCCTGGCTGCGGCGCATCGGCGGACTGCGCGCCAATGCCTCCACCCTGAGCCACGCCGAACTCGATGAAAGCACCGAACTCGACGAAGGCGACCCCCGTGAATTCGGCCGCCAGCACCTCGGCCTGCTCGACAAACTGCCCAACATGAAAGTGGTCGGCGGTTGCTGCGGCACCGACGAACGCCACGTCGACGCCATCGCCGGCGCCTGGTTGAGCCGGCACGCGCAGGCGCAGGCTCAGGCCCCGCTCGCGGCCGCCTGAAGCGGCATACCCGGGGCCGCCGTCCTCCTGGCGGCCCGATCCTCACCTCCAATTCCCCGTCACACCACCAAACACCATCCAATGAATACCTTGTCTCCTGCTCCATCCATTTCATCCGCCGGCTCATCGCGGCTGCCCGCGACGCCTTTGCTCCGGCGCCTCGCCATCGTCGTCCGCGACGACGCCGCCGACCGTCTGCTCACTCCGCTGACCTTCGCCTTCGAGGCGGCGCGCAAAGGCGCCGAAGTCGATGTGCTTTTTGTCCTTTGGGCCGTGCGCGCCCTCAGCCGTGAAGGCGCAGCCGCCCTGCGGATCGACGCGCGCTACGCCGACCGCGAAGAGTGGCTGTGCGAACGCCTGCGGCTCGAAGGCGCCTCGCTCGATATCCGCGAGTTCTTCGGATTGCTCCAGTCCACCGGCCGCGTCCGGCTCCACGCCTGCCGCCTGGCCGCCCAGACCTTTGACGTCGAGGCCGCCGATCTCGTGCCCGAAGCCGCCGGAATCATCGATCCGGGTGATTTCCTCGAACGGATCGCCCTCACTGCCGATCACTGCCAGTACTTCTGAACACTGGCATCCCTCGATCCCTCGTCCGGTTCCCGGGCGGGAATGCCGCGTCACCGGCGCATGAGGCTCAGGTCGACAGCGATCCGGACGATTTCGCGGGCGATGTCCGCTTTGGATGCGCGCGGGAGCGGGCGGACCGGCCGGTCGGCGAAGACGAGCGTGACCTCGTTATCCGGGGCATCGAAACCGATGCCCGGCCGGCTGACGTCGTTGGCGACCACGAGATCGCAGCGCTTGCGGACGAGTTTGTCGCGGGCGTTGGCAAGCAGGTTCCCGGTTTCCGCGGCGAATCCGACGAGCACACCGGCGAATCCGAACGGCTCGCGCATGGACCCGAGAATGTCACGCGTGCGTTCAAGTTCGAGCACGAGGCGGTCCGCGCCCTTCTTGATCTTCTGCGCGGCAGGGGAGACCGGCCGGTAGTCGGCCACCGCGGCCGCCAATATCGCGATGTCCGGCGCGCCGGCAGCATCCGCAACGACACACTCGACGGCCCGGATCATGGCGTCGGCGGACTCGACATCGACCCGCCTCACACCGCCGGGGGCCGGCAAAGCGACCGGACCGGCCACCAGCGTGACCCGGTGGCCGGATTCCGCCGCAGCCGCCGCAATCGCGAACCCCATCCGGCCGGACGACCGGTTGGACAGAAATCGAACCGGATCGATCGCCTCGCGCGTCGGCCCGGCCGTAACGAGAAAATGAAGCGAGCGGGCGGTCATGCATCCACAGCGCCGCGGCGGGCGCCATCCCAACCACACCAAATGCCGGCCAGTCGCCCCTGGAAAGCACATAATCCCGGAATCCACCGCGCACCCGCCCC
>CAZYHO010000428.1:0-1960 GCA_964647495.1 uncultured Akkermansia sp.
AAAGCCGCCAACCAACGCGTCCAGGGGAAACGCGATTCCCGCACTTGAACCCGCCACCGTGAACCGTGAACCCCTGCACCGTGAACCTCTTGCACCGTGCACTGCAGCGGAGGGGCTCCTGATTTTTTCCTGACGCTCCACCTTCCGCCCGCCATTCCCTCCCCTGCGCGTCAATTGGCGTCAATCCGCGCAATCCGCGGTTCCCCCGACTGTGGTCGGTTGCGAAGTTCGTCGGCGGAAGGGTGACTGGCATTTTGACCGCGGATTTCGCGGATGCGCGCGGATACCCGGCCGATCGGGAAAGCGCCTGTCGGCTGCGGCGTTCGGAAAAGAGGATGGGCGAAGGGCGCGGGGAGACGGTCCGGGGCAGCAAACGAATGCGAAACCCGCAAGGATCGGGCGCGCGTGGCCGCAGGAGGACTGCGGCGCTCCCGGGTGCGGCGCTCCGCGAGAAACGACGGGCTTTCGAGGCTGGCGCATGATCGGGGAAGGAGGCATTCGTTCAAAATGGCTGACACGGGCCGGATCCGCAGTAGTTTTCGGATTTTCCCGAATTGTTTCATGATCAAGGTTGGACTGATTTCCCTGGGCTGCGCGAAGAATCTCATCGACTCGGAGGTGATGATCGGGCATTTGCAGCGGGCGGGCATGGCGATGACGCCGGAGCCGGAGCTGGCGGACGTGTTGATCGTGAACACATGTTCGTTCATCGACAACGCGAAGAAGGAGAGCATCGCGGCGATTCACGAGGCGGTGGACGAGCGGGACGCGGACGCCCGGCGGCAGCGGCAGAAGATCATCGTGGCGGGGTGCCTGGCGCAGCGTTTCCGGCAGGAATTGCCGGGTCTGATGCCGGAGGTGGACGCCTTTATCGGGCTGGACCAGCTCACCGACGTGCCGCAGGTGATCAACCGGCTGTTTTCGCCGCAGGAGCTGGCGGACCGGAACCTGGTGACGGAGAAGCCGCGCTGGATCCCGGATTATGACACGCCGCGGTTCCGGCTGACGCCGAAACATTTCGCCTACATCAAGATCGCCGAAGGCTGCAACCACCCGTGCAGTTTCTGCATCATCCCGAAGATCCGCGGCCAGCACCGCAGCCGCACGCAGGAATCGGTCGTGCGCGAGGCGCGGGCGCTGGTGGCGTCGGGCGTGCGTGAGATCAATCTGATTTCGCAGGACACGACGTACTTCGGCATGGATCGCTGGCAGGGCACGCGCCCGAACCCGCGATCCGGCGTGGACAGCACGCGCGGCGAATCCCTCGCCTCCCTGCTCCGCGAACTCGACACGATTCCCGGCGATTTCTGGATCCGCCTGCTTTACACGCATCCGGCCCACTGGAGCGACGACCTGATCGCCGCCATCGCGGAAAGCACCAAGATTGTCCGCTACATCGACATGCCGCTGCAGCACATTTCCGACCGCATGCTCGGGCTGATGAAACGCGAGACCGACAGCGCGTACATTCGCGGCCTCGTCCGGCGGATCCGTGCCGGCATCCCGGGCGTCGCCATCCGCACGACGTTCATCGTCGGCTTTCCCGGAGAAACGGCCGACGACCACGCCGAGCTGCTCGCATTTCTCGATGAGGCCCGCTTCGAACGCGCCGGCATCTTCGAGTACAGCCGCGAAGAGGGCACGCGCGCCGCGAAAATGGATGGCCACCTGCATTACGCCACCCGCAAGGCGCGATGGAATTCCGCCATGAAAAAACTCCAGTCGCTCGCGGCCGAGATCAACCAGGCGCAAGTCGGCCGGACCATGCGCGTGCTCGTCGAGGAGCCCGGTGTCGCCCGCACCACCTGGGACGCGCCGGAGATCGACGGCTCCGTCTTTGTGGACAAGAGCCTGCCGGTCGGCACGTTCGCGGACATCACGATCAAGGACTGGCGCGGTTACGATCTTGTTGCCGCGCGATAGGGACGATGTCCCGCGGCCGGCGGTCGCGCCGCCGCCG
>CAZYHO010000428.1:2060-4610 GCA_964647495.1 uncultured Akkermansia sp.
GCCCCGCCGCCCCGCCGCTTTCTCCGCATTTTCCTCGTTTCCGCCGCCGCCGGTCCATCCGAGTTTCCGTCCATGGCACAGTCAATCACATCACCGGTCGACACGCGGCCGAGGCCCGCCCCGCCGGGATCCCGCGAGTGGGCGGTCATTTTGAATCCGGCAGCCCACAGCACGAAGGCTGCGCGTTCGGTGGACGCCGTGCGCGCCCTGGCGGCGGGGATGCGGATTTTCGAGACGCGGGGGGCGGGCGACGCGCGGCGCCTGGCCCGCGACCTGGCCGCCCAGGGATGGGAAACGGTGGTGGCGGCGGGCGGAGACGGCACCGTCAACGAAGTGGTGGCCGGACTCCTCGATGCGGCCGCGCCTTCGCTCCCGGCGCTCGGTGTGCTCCCGATGGGAACGATGAACGTGTTCGCCCTCGAACTCGGCCTGCCCGTTTTCAACCTCGGTCAGTGCTGGGACCGGCTCGTCGGCGGCCGCGCCCGTGGCATCGACGTCTGGCACGCCAACGACCGCGTCTTCGTGCAGATGGCGGGCATCGGGTGCGATGCCCAGGTCGTTCGCCAGACGACCTGGCAAGCCAAGCGCAATTGGGGCCCGCTGAGCTACCTCGGCACATTGGCGCAGGTGCTCGACCGCCCGCCCGCGGAAATCCGTCTCATGGTCGACGACGGCCCATGGCTCACCGGCTCCACGATCCTGCTCGGAAACGGCCGGTTTTACGGCGGACCGCTCCCCGTGTTTCCGGACGCGGCGAACGACGACGGCCTGCTCGATGTCGCCGTCATCCACGGCCACGGGCCGGCCATCCTCTCGAACCTTGTCGCCGATGTCCTCCTCGGCGAGATCGACGAGGAACACGAAGGCGTGACGCGGCTGCGCGGCTCGCGCCTCAGGCTCGAGTCCGCGGAGCCCGTCCCGTTCGAGGTCGACGGCGAACTCGGCGGAGATTCGCCCGTGGACGTGACCCGCCACCCCGCGCCGTTGCGCGTGCTTGCCTGAGACCGCCATGGAAATGGAAACCTGTCCGCCCATTCCCGAGCGCACCGTGTGGATACCGCCGGGATCGGCCGCCGGCGTGAGGATCATCGATCAGCGCCATTTGCCCTGGCGCGTCGTCATCGAGGAACTTCGCACCGTCGATGACGTGGCCACCGCCATCCGCGACATGCATGTCCGCGGCGCCGGTTGCATCGGCGCCACGGCCGCCTTCGGGATGTGGCTCGCCGCGGAAACCGGCTGCCCGCTCGACCGCGCCGCCACCCTGTTCAAATCCACGCGCCCGACCGCCTCCAACCTCGCCTGGGCCGTGGACCGCATGCTTCGCGAAGGCGCCACGCGCGCGGCCGCGGAAACGATCGCGGACGAGGACGTGGCCGCCTGCCGCGCCATCGGCCGCCACGGACTCGAACTGCTCGACCAGCGCCGCCGCGAACTCGCACGCCCAGACAGCGCACCCCTGAACATCCTCACCCACTGCAACGCCGGCTGGCTCGCGTTCGTCGCCATCGGGTCCGCCACCGCCCCGATCTATGCCGCCCACGGCGCCGGCCGCCCGGTCCACGTCTGGGTCGACGAAACCCGCCCGCGCAATCAGGGCGCGCGCCTGACTGCCTGGGAACTGGCGCGCCACGGAGTCCCCCACACCGTCATTTCAGACAACGCGGGCGGCCACCTCATGCAGCGCGGCCTGGTCGATGTCGTCATCACCGGCGCCGATCGTATCGCCCGCAATGGCGACGCCGCCAACAAGATCGGCACCTACCTGAAAGCGCTGGCCGCCGCCGATTGCAGCATCCCGTTTCACGTCGCTTTCCCCACCTCCACGCTCGACTGGTCGATCGCCGCCGGCCGCGACATACCGATCGAGGAACGCCACGCCGATGAAGTCGCGTGGATCGACGGCCCCGACGCCGATGGCCGCCCGCACGCGATCCGGCTCGTCCCGGAGTCCAGCCGCTGCGCCAATCCGGCCTTCGACGTCACCCCGGCGCGCCTCATCACCCGCCTCATCACCGAATGCGGCGCCTGTCCGGCCACCGAGGACGCTCTGCGCCGCACCGTCGGGCGTGAAAGCGGCGTTCAGGCTTGAGGGGCTTGAGGGGCTTGAAGGCAACCGGCATCGGGGCACTCCACGACGCGAATTCCGGAGTGCTCGATGCCCGCAGGGCATTCTCGCCGCTCGCGCGCCCGGAGGGTCGCGCCTCACTCTCCCCGATTATTGGCAATAGCCTCGATCATTAGCCAATGGAGAGGAACGTGAACATGAGGTGCGTATGCCCGGTTTATCCTCGAGCGTCACGTCTCCCTTCGGTCCGGTCTTCATGGTCCACAGGCTCGCCCATGTCCTCCTTTGCATCGATGGTTGAATGACAGGGCGGGCTTTCAGCCCTTTTCCTGGGTGTAACGGTCAATTCCTGGGGCGATGCCCCAGGCTGGTATAGGGCCGGGCCGTTGGCCCTGGGGGTACGCACACACCACTCCGCACCCGGCTCCGCGTTCCGCCTGAAGGCGGGACTCCAACGCAACGTCGTTCCGCGCAGGTTTTTC
>CAZYHO010000429.1:0-4589 GCA_964647495.1 uncultured Akkermansia sp.
AGCCTGCCTTTTCCCTTCCCATGTCGTGCGACACCTGCTCCACTGTGCGGCCATGAATCCCCGGATCGCGCTTGTGACGAGTTCGCTGGTACTCAGCGTGCTCATTGGTTTCGTGGTGTCGCGTTCCGGCGGCAGGGCGGTGGTGCGGGAAGCGCGGACGCAGCCGCTGATCGGACTGTCACTGGACACGTTGAAGGAGGAGCGCTGGCAGAAGGACCGGGACCGGTTTGTGGCGGCAGCCGAGAAACTCGGGGCGAAGGTATTGGACCTGGCGGCAAACAGCGATGACACGCGCCAGATCCAGGACGTCGAGTCGCTGATCAGCAATCGGGTCGACGTGCTGGTGATCGTGCCGCACGACGGAGCGGCCATGGCCCGCGGGGTGGCGGCTGCAAACAAGGCGGGCATCCCGGTCATCGCCTATGACCGCCTGATCACCGGCGCCGACCTCGACCTTTACCTGAGCTTCGACAACATCAAGGTGGGCGAGCTTCAGGCCCGCTACCTGGTGGACAAGCTGCCGGGGGGAAAGGGCAGGATCGTGCGCATTTACGGCAGCAAGACCGACAACAACGCCAAGCTCTTCAAGCAAGGCCAGGACAACATTCTCCAGCCGCTCATCGAGAAGGGGGACATCCAGGTGGTTCACGAGGATTGGGCGCTCGACTGGAAGCTGGAGAATGCCAAGAGGATCGTGAATGCGGCCATCACGGCGCAAGGCAAGGACATCCAGGGCGTGCTCGCCAGCAACGACGGGACGGCGGGCGGCGCCATCCAGGCGCTCGTGGAGGAGGGGCTGGCCGGCCAGGTGTTGGTCACCGGTCAGGATGCCGAGCTGGCCGCCTGCCAGCGGATCATGCGCGGCCACCAGACGATGACCGTGTACAAACCGCTTCATCGGCTGGCGGACACCGCGGCCGCCATGGCCGTGAAACTGGCCCGCCGGGAAGTCGTTGTCGCCAACGGCACCGTCGACAACGGCTTCGAGCAGGTTCCGGCCGTACTCAGCGACATTGTGGCCGTCGACCAGGCGAACATGATGGACACCGTCGTCAAGGACGGGTTTCACACCGCCGAGTCCCTGCGATGAACCGGAAGGTCATTCTGGAGGCCCGTGGCCTGACGAAGCGCTTCGGCGGGGTGATGGCGT
This sequence comes from uncultured Akkermansia sp., assembly GCA_964647495.1. GTDB lineage: Bacteria > Verrucomicrobiota > Verrucomicrobiia > Verrucomicrobiales > V1-33 > CAJBME01. The sequence continues at coordinate 1,151 of CAZYHO010000429.1, forward strand.
TGCGTGACGTGTCATTTGATTTGCGAGCAGGCGAGATCCACGCGTTGTGCGGCGAGAACGGCGCCGGGAAATCGACGCTGATCAAGACATTGTCCGGGCTGCATCCGTACGGCAGCTATGACGGCGAAATACTTCTCGATGGCCGGGAGGCGCGGTTTCGTGGATTGGGGGACGCCGATCGGGCGGGCGTGGCGGTCATTTACCAGGAGCTGGCGCTGGTCGAGGGCATGACGGTGGCCGAAAACATTTTTCTCGGCCGCGAGCGGCGGCACGGACCGTGGATCGATTGGCCACGCACGCACCGGGATGCGGCGGAATTGCTGACGCGATTCCGCATTCCCATCGATCCCGAGGCCCGGGTCGATTCGCTTGGTGTCGGCGGGAAGCAGCTTGTGGAAATCGTCAAGGCGCTCGGCAAGGAGGCGCGTCTTCTCATACTCGACGAGCCCACGGCGGCGCTGACCGAAGCGGAGGTCGCCATCCTTCTCGGCATCCTGCGGGATCTGCGGGCGCGGGGGGCGTCGATCATCTACATTTCGCACAAGCTGAGTGAAGTGATGGCGCTGGCGGATCGCATCACGGTCCTGCGGGACGGCGCCAGCGTGGCGACGGTACATGCAGCGGAAGCCGATGTGTCCGCGCTCATCCGCCACATGGTGGGCCGAAGAATCGAAGACCTTTTTCCCCGGGAGCGCGCGCGCGAGCCAGGCCAGGAGGTCCTGCGTGTCGAACGCCTCACCGCGGCATTGACGCCACACGCGCCCGTTCGTTTGCGTGAGATTTCCTTCTGCGTGCGCGCTGGCGAGGTCCTTGGCATCGGCGGATTGATGGGGGCCGGCCGTTCGGAACTCCTGCTCCATCTTTTCGGGGCCTGGGGGACGCGGCTGGCCGGATCGGTCACACTTCTGGGCCGGCCGTTCGATTCACCAACCCCGCGCGACGCCATCCGCCGCGGCCTGGTCATGGTCACCGACGACCGCAAGCGGTTCGGACTTCATCCCGACCTGCCGATCGGCGCCAACCTCTCGCTTTCCTCGCTCGCTCAGATCACACGCGGGGGAGTGCTCGACGCGGTGGCCGATGAACTGGCGGGACGGAGGCTCTTCGAAGCCCTGCGCATCAAGGCTCCCGATCTCCGCTCGCCGGTCGGCAGCCTTTCCGGAGGCAACCAGCAGAAGGTTGTGCTCGGCAAGGCGCTCATGACCGCGCCGAGCGTCGTCTTTCTCGATGAACCGACGCGTGGCATCGACATCGGCGCCAAACTCGAAGTTTACCAGCTCATCAACCGCCTGACCGCCGAAGGAAAAGCGGTTGTGCTTGTTTCGAGCGAACTGCCTGAACTGATCGGCATGAGCGACCGCATTCTCATGCTGGCCGACGGCGAAACGGGCGGCGTTTTCGAGCATCCGCCCTTCGAGCAGGAACGGCTCCTGGCCGCCGCCATGCGTCACGCCGAACCGGTCGAGGCGGGCTGAACCAGTCCCTGAATCTCCGATGATCTCGTCCCGACTCTTTATCCTGCTTTGAAATCGCCCGAACTCCGATGACGACCTCGCCCGCCGCCCCTGCCATGCCGGCTTCCGCCACCGGCCCGTTTGCCGCGACCACGATGCGGGCTCTGACCATGCCGGCGCTGCTGCTCGGTTTGTGGGTTCTCTTCGCGCTGCTCTCGCCGCAATTCCTCAGCCCGCGCAATCTCTCGATGCTGATGATCGAGTTGTCGGCCACGGCCACCCTCGCCGTCGGCGTGCTTCTGGTGCTGCTGCCTGGACACACGGATCTTTCGACCGGAGCGGGCGTCGGTCTGACCGGAGGCATCGCGAGCGTGCTCATTTTCAAGTTTGGGTGGCCGGCCCCGGCGGCGCTGGGCCTCGCCTTTGTGTGTGGCGTGTTGCTGTGGTCGCTGATGGGACTGTTCATCGTGCGCAACCGCATTCAGGCATTCATCATCACGCTGGGAGGGATGCTGGCGTTCAAAGGCGTGTTCTGGCTCGTCATTCGCAGCGCGACCGTGCCAGTGGCCCGCGGCGGCGAGACAAACCTGTATGCCGCCATCACGACATATTATCTTCCGGCCTGGGCGGGCTGGGGGTTGGTGGCGATGGTGGTGGCGCTTCTGGCATTCCTGAGCGGCTCCGGCCGGCGGCGGCGTGCGGCGGCGGGTATGGCCAACGAACCTCGGGAAATCGCCGTGCTGCGGCTCTTCGTGATGGGGCAGGCGCTCGCGCTGGCTGTTCTCATTTGCGGTCAATACCGCGGCGTGCCCCTGGCCTTCGTGATTCTGTGCGTGGTGGCGGCCGCCGTGCATGTGCTCACGCGGCACACCCCATTCGGGCGGCATTTGTACGCCATCGGCGGAAACGAGGAAGCCGCCGTGGTTTCTGGCATACCGGTGCAGAAAACCGTCATTCTCGCTTTCACCTTGCTTGGCGGCATCGTGGCCGTCGCCGGTTTCATGACCACCGCTTACGCCGGTGCGAGCACGACCACCGTGGGCGACTTGATGGAACTCGACGCCATCGCGGCCTGCGTCATCGGCGGCACCAGCCTCAAGGGAGGCCGCGGCACGGTGCTCGGCGCCCTCTTCGGCGCCCTGATCATGGCCACTCTGCTCAACGGCATGACGCTCCTCGCCGTGGCACCGGAGTGGAAACTGATCGTGCGCGGCGTGGTGCTCGCTCTCGCCGTGTGGATGGACGTTCGCCTCGGCGCAGGCACGCGGTGAGCATGACTCGCCTTTTGAACAGTGGGGATTCGGCCTCCGCCGCAGAGGGACATACGAACTATGGTGAGCCACAGGGTGTCAGGCCCACTGCGGAGGAGCAAACGACAGAGGGACAGACGTGCTATTGGGGGTGCCGCGACAGAGGGACGGACAAACAGTGTGGATCGCGGCTCCTACCCCCCCCTATCCGCGGCCAGGCGTGCGGCGTCCCGCGATCGACCACGCCGGAGTGGGAGATTGGTTGCGCTTGAGCGGCGCGGAGTACGCTTGGCGGGTTGTTCATGCCGTCCGGCTCCGCACCTCGTGTGACGCGTCGCCAGGCGCTGGCCCAGTTTGCCGCGATGGCGGGCATCGGGGTCGGCTTGCCTGCGGCAATTGGCCATCGTCTGCCGCGCCCGCGGACGGCGGAGGATGTGGACACCGAGCTGGACCTTGATCCCGCCGGGGAGCGGCGCGCCTTGGTGAGGCAGCCGGTCGGGTGGGTGCTCATCGGAAACTCCATGCTCAACTCGCGCATTTATCCGCCGTTTCTGGGGAGCGTGAGCGGGTGGCGCGTGCGCAAACTGGGTGTAGGCGGCACGCAGTCGGCCATCTGGTGGTTGTTTTTCAAGAACATCCTGATTGCCTCGGGCGCCCGCCCGGTCTGGGTGACTGTTTTTTTTCGCGAGAGCGACCTGACCTGGCCCGATTTCCGCATCACCGGGGCGAACGACA
>CAZYHO010000430.1:0-4578 GCA_964647495.1 uncultured Akkermansia sp.
ACATCCGGCACGGCTTCATGGACGGGGCCGCGATGGAGGGCGGGATCGTCACGGCAGCGCGCGCCGCGAGGCCGCCGCTGCCGCTCGTGTATCGCGGGTTTTATCGGCATGGCGAAAGGGTGGCATTCGCGTATGCGATCGGCGGGCGGGAAGTGCTGGACTGGGCGGAGGTGGTGGATGGCGGGTTCGCGCGCCGGGTGGCGCCGCGCGACTCCGCGGCGGCGGCCGTGTTTTTGCGAGGCGGGCCGGCGCGGTGGCCGGACGAGGTGGAGACGAGTGGCGAGACTGGCGTCGTGCGCGATGGCGAGTCATTTGTGATCGACACGGTCGTGCTGCCGTTCGACAACCCGTGGCGGGCGCTGATGCATGTGACGGGGCACGATTTTTTCCCGGACGGCACCGGTGTGATCTGCACGATGGGCGGCGAGGTGTGGACCGTGCAGGGGGTCGGCGCCACGTTGCAGCGGCTGCGCTGGCGGCGGTTCGCCACGGGCCTGCACCAGCCGCTCGGCCTGCGAGTCGTCGACGGCATGATCCTGGTGCTCGGGCGCGACCAGATCACGCGGTTGCACGATCTCAATGGCGACGGGGAAGCTGACTTTCACGAAAGCGTGACCAACGCGTACGAAACGTCGCCCGGCGGCCACGATTTCATCACCGGGCTGGAACTCGGGCCGGACGGAGCGCTTTATTTCGTGTCGGCGACGCAAGGTGTGTGCCGGGTGCGGCCCGGCGCAGACAGGATCGAATCGCTGGCGACCGGGTTCCGCAATGCCAATGGCGTGGCGGTGGCCGCCGACGGCACGGTGCTCACGAATGGCCAGGAGGGCGAGTGGACGAATGCCTCGGTGCTTTTCCAGATCCGGCCGGATGGCGATGGCGGCGGCGCTCCGTATTTCGGCTACGGCGGCCCGAAACCCGGCAAGCCGGTAGCCAGGCCGCTGCTTCAACTTCCGAGGGGGTTCGACAATTCGACCGGAGGCGCGTGTTTCGTCGAGGGGGTGGCGGGCGCGGAGTGGGCGCCGCTGCGCGGCATGATCGTGAGCACGTCGTACGGCGCCGGCACGGCTGCGTTCGTGATCCGCGACGAGCAGGCCGGCGTGGCGCAGGGGGCGGCGGTCGCGCTTCCGGGCAGCTTTCGGAGCGGCGTGCACCGCGCGCGATTTGCGCCGCACGACGGGCATCTTTACGTGAGCGGCACGGCGGGGTGGGGGACGTACACGCCGGATGACGGCTGCTTTCAACGAGTGCGCCTGGTGGCGCCGCCGTTTTTGCCGGTGGCCTGGGAAGCGCGCGACAATGGCGTGCTGCTGACGTTTTCCGCGCCGGTGGATGCCGTGCATGCTGCCGCGCCGAAAAACCACTTCGCCCAGGTCTGGAACTATCGATACGCGGCCGACTACGGATCGCCCGAATACTCGCTGAGGCATCCGGGCACGCCGGGGCACGATGCGCTGGAGATCCGCTCGGCGCATGTGCGGCAGGGCGGGCGTTCGTTGTTCCTGGAAATCCCGCAGCTCACCCCGGCCAGCCAGCTCCATCTCCGTGTGCGCGCCGGCGGACCGCGAGCGCTCGACATCTTCGCCACCGTGCACGCGCTCGGTCCGGCGGTATCGGATTTCCCCGGGCACGAGCCGATCGCCAAGCTCCCCGTGCCGGATCCGCCGCAGAGCGCGGAGGCGGTCAGCGCGCTCGCCGCACGCGAAAACCCATGGACCGGCGGGGCGGCGGGCCGCGTCGTGACGATGGAAGCCGCGCTCGGCTTGCAATTCATGACCAAACGGTTTTCGGCAGCGACCGGCGAGCGCCTCACGCTCGAATTCAAGAATCCCGATCTCGTGCCGCACAATTTTGTCCTCGCCAGGCCCGGCTCGCTCGCGTCTCTCGGCGATCAAGTGAATAAACTGATCAGTCGGCCGGGCGCCGCGGCCCGTCATTACGTGCCCGATTCACCGGACGTGCTCGTGTGGACGGACATGGTGAATCCCGGGCAGGAATTCACCATCCACTTCGACGCACCCGCCACGCCCGGCGAGTATCCGTATTTCTGTTCCTTTCCCGGGCATTGGCAGGTGATGCACGGGGTGCTGGAGGTCAAGGCCGACTGACGGGCGAGCCGACTGACGGCTGCGCCTCAGCGCCTCAGCGCTTTTCCTCGGCGGCGGGCGCGCCATCCGGCGAGTCCGGCGAGGTGCCGGCGGCCCGCGCCGCGACGTGTTCCGGGAAATCGGCGTTGTAGCGTTCGAGCAGCTTCGCGGTGTCCGCGGGCATCACGTAGATCTTGCCGCGGATGCGGAGGAAGGCGCCCGGCTCGAGCCCGCCGAGGCGGAAATCCGCGTGCAGACAGCGCGCGACACCCTGGAACAATTCCTGATACGGCTCCCATGCCGTGGCGAAAACCATCGATTCATCCGCGCTGAAGGCGCCGATCAGCCCATGGCTCGGGACCAGCGGGCTGAGTGGACGCGGGTTTGCGTCGGCGCGAGGCACGCCTTCGGGAACCCAGACCTGGCCGGGTGTGTAGCGGGCCTGCGTTGCCCACGGCTTCACGTCCGGCAGCCGCGTCAGGCGGCCATCGATGAAGATGAAGCATTTCGGAAGATAGTCATCGAGATCGCCGCCGATGGCCGGGAAACCCGTGAAGTCGCCGAGCCGCACGCACGGCTGCGCCCAGTGCGCTTCCGAACGGCGGGCGCCCGGGTTGTGGGCCTCGAGGTGAAAGTCCACCTCATCCGGTCCCGCGGTGATCACATGGCGCACGATGACGCCGTCGGCCAGCGTGTCGAGCAGGCGCAATTCACGCCGGTCGGCGCTGAGCGAGAGCCGTTCGGTCGTGTGAGAGATCACGGTGTGCGCCACCCAGTCGGCATCGGTGGATCCCGCGCGGCAGTAAGCTTCGAGGTGGTTGATGCGGATCGCGCGTCCCGGCAGATGAGGCCCGCTGATGACAAGCCAATGCGGTGCCTCATACTCGAGCTGGAGCGCCGGCTCGGCGGGCAGCGGCGGTGGACCGGCGGTCATCGCGGGCAGCGGGAACAGGCAGATCGCCGCGAAAAGGAAGGGGAAGAGGGGGGCGGGCTGAGCGCGTGGTTTCATCTCGTGTCGGGGGCCTGCAGCGAGGGGGATCCGCCGATGTGTCATCCCGGCGGTCAAATCTGGAGCCAGCTGTCGGATTTGAACCGACGACCGACGGTTTACAAAACCGTTGCTCTACCCCTGAGCTAAGCTGGCGAGGGAGAGGGACATGTAGCGCGGAGCGGGTGGAGGGCAAGGGGAAAGGGGCATGCGGCAGGCGGCAGGCGGGAAGGTGGGAAGGGGCATGAGGCATGGGGCATGAGGGCAATAAAATTTGAGACACCCATTGAAGGGCGCGCGCCCCCGCAAACGGGGATGAACGAGAAGGCGCCTGTGCCTGTTCGGGCGCTCCCGGCGGTCCAAGGGGTTGCGGATTATTCCAAAGCCACCGTTCGTGACCTGTGATTGCTCCTGCTCCTCCGGATTCCCCGATGGCGGTTGGCGCGGATTGCACGGGTGAAGGGCCGCGGAGATTCGATTCCTCCGTTTCAGGACGCCGACTGCGTCCAGTCCTCCAGCCGCAATCTCTCGACGCGGGGGAACCCATCGGTATTATTCGTGACCAAGGCGAGATCATGAGCCAAGGCGGTCGCCGCAAGAAGAAGATCGAATGGGCCGATGATCTGGCCTCTGGATTCCAGATCATGACGGATTTGGCCGCAACGATTGGCAACGTCCAATGTCACATCGAAACGCCGGAAGGGATGAAGAAGGCGGTGGATTGTCTGGCGGCGCTCCGGTCCAGGCTGCGCCGACCACCTTCCGCCCGCCAACACGCTGAAGCAAATTCGCAGTAAAGGAATCAGGCGGCGAGGCGGGGCACGACGGGGAGGTCGATGGGTGAGGTGGCGAGGCGGCGGTGTTCCCAGATTTCGAAGTCGGGATAAGTGGCGAGGCATTCGGCTGCCGGGAATGTGTCTTCGAATGGCGGCATGATGGCATCGCCGTCATGGGCGGCATGGAGTCTGGAAACGATGACGGAAGCGCAAGAGGGCAGGAGGAGCCGGTAGATTTCGGCGCCGCCGATGACGAAAACGCGGCCGCTGAGCCCAAGGAGGTCCAGGGCTTCGGGAGAGTGGACGATTTCAACGTCCTGGGCCGACCAGGCGGGCGCTCCGGCGGTGGGCGCGCGGCTGAGCACGATGTTGCGGCGTTTCGGGAGCGGGCGGCCGATGGACTCGAACGTCTTTCGGCCCATGACGACCGGATGCCCGAGGGTCAGCGTCTTGAAAAACTTCAGGTCCTCGGGCAGGCGCCACGGGAGCGCACCTCCCTTGCCGATGACCCTGTTGGCGGCCATGGCGACGACGGCGTGGAGCGTGTAAGCGGGAGTGGTCAGGGCAGGACAGTGCAGAAGTCGAAGGTCGGAGGTCGGAGGTCAGTAGTCAGTAGTCAGTAATCGGTAATCGGTAATCGGTAATCAGTGGTCAACGGGAAGCGGGCAAGGCGAGTGACATCAGACGGCGATGGGGGCTTTGATGGCGGGGTGAGGGTGGTAGTTTT
>CAZYHO010000431.1:0-4556 GCA_964647495.1 uncultured Akkermansia sp.
AGCGCGATGTAGGTGAACAGAGCGGCCGGCTTGTCCTCGCCGGTGCCGAGCAGCACGGGCGTGAGAAAGCCGCCCAACAGGCCGAGCACGGCGACGACCAGCGCGTTGGCCCGGACGGCGATCAGGAAAGCCGCCACGGTGATGAGCGTCATCAACAGGAACGTCGGGATCACACCGAAGAACGCGAAGCGATAAACCGCGTGGCTGGCGAAGGTGACGGCATACAGAATCACCGTGCCGGTCGCGCACAGGGTGTCGGCCGTGATCTTGTAGCGCTCGCGCGACATGCGCAGACCGCCGGCCAGCAGCCCCAGCCCGATGACGAATCCCATCGTCACGCGCATCGCGGGTGAAATGAGATCGTGATCGAAGGAGTATTTCACGAAGAACGCCGCCGCCAAAAAGAGCGCGAAGCCGCCCAGCCAGGCAAACAACCGGACGCCCATGAACTGCTCCCAGTCGAACGGCGTCGTGGATGGTGCCGCTTCCTCCTTCTCCCGCACGCGGGAAACGGGGGTGGGAAGCACGGGTGCGGGTGCGGGCACGAGCGGCGGAGGTTCGGGTCTTGGCGCGGCGGAGGAAATCGAGGAGGGAATCGGACCGGCCGGCACGCTCACCGGAAGGCGGACAGCGGGTGGATCGGGCTTCGGCGGAGAAGCGGCGCCTGCGTCGTTCGCGGCGCTCGCGGCTTCGTTGGCGACCCGCGGCTCATCCAGTGTCTGAGCGGCGGCTGCCTGCCGGGCGCGGGCCAGGGAGGGCCTTGGGTGTTCCTGGATCTGCAGTTCCAGCAGCGTGATACGCCGGGTGAGGTCTTCGGTTTCCCGCCGCGCGGCGGCCGCCTTCGCCAGGGCGATCAACGGAAGCACAAACACCATGATCAGCGCCAGCAGCAGGAAGAGTGCGATGAGTTCCATAAACAAGTCTGGTCAGGGGGCCGAGCCGCGAACGCCGTGGCCCCGGGCGGCGGGGGCCGCGCCGATCCACAAGCGGCCCGAAGCGCGGCAGCGGCGTGACGGTCGAGGAGCCACGGCCGCCAGCCTAACGGAACGACCCGCCACGCGCCTCATCGAAAATCCGAATGGCGGCATCGAGATTCCAGATGGGGCGGCGGGCGCATGAAGCGGCTCGCAGGGTGATACTCTCACTGCGCCGGATACCTCCATAGATCGTCTGTCACCCTGCGGTCCGTCGCCCTATGGTCCTGCGGTCGCCATAAATCTTCTTTCGCTCTATGGCCCGCTCTGGAAGCGCCATCCTGCTCCGCCCTTCGAGCTTGCCGGGAGCGCCGCAGAAGTTTTGCGGCTCGTCGGCCCGGACGCGCAGCCAGGTGAGGAGGGCACTTGCTCGGGTGCCGGCTTGCCTGATTGTGTCATTTTTGTCACTGTTGATCGCATGCCATACCGTCCGTCCGGGCGTTTTTTCCGTGAGAAATCAAACTATGAACTCTACACCGTGGACGCCCGAAGTCCGGGCGATGTGGGAGAAGCTGGAAAGGTTCCAGTTCGACGCGCCGGAAGCGATGCCGGGTTTCCGGGCGCGGCTGGCGAAGGAGAATGGCTGGACACAAGCCCATGCGGCGCGTGTGCTCCAGGAGTATCGGCGTTTCCTGTTCCTGGCGATGCAGGCCGGGCATCCGGTGACGCCTTCCGAGCCGGTGGATCAGGCCTGGCATCTGCACCTTGTTTATACCAGGTCCTATTGGCAGCACCTCTGCTCGGAGGTGCTGGGTCGTCCGCTGCACCACGAGCCGGGCGCGGGCGGCCTGGATGAGGGCGCAAGATTCCACGCGCAATACGAGCGCACACTCGAAAGTTACCGTGTGTTTTTCCAGGAAAACCCGCCGGCCGGCATTTGGCCTCCGGCGGAGGAATGCTTCCGGCCGCGGCTCAACCGCTGGGTGGACGTGTCCCGCCACTGGATGTTGCCGAAACCCGGCTGGTGGCGGTGGCGGTGGCGGTGGCGGTGGCGGTGGCGGTCCGTTTATCCGGCGGGCGCCGCAGCGGTCCTCATCGTGGGGACGGCGACCGGCTGCGCCACCGGTCTCGATGTCCTCGATTTTACCGGTGTGGAATTCCTGAAATTCTATCTCACCGGTTTTGCGCTGGCCTTTCTCGCCTCATTGGGCATCGCCGCTCTCATGGCTCGCTCGGGACGGGAAAACTCCCGCTCCGGTGAGGCGCTGGAAGATCCCTACGAAATCGCGTTTCTCGGCGGCGGCGGACGGCGCATGATCGATGCGGCACTGGCGGCCTTGTTCAGCCGGAAATTGCTGAGGCTGAATGTGCCGAAACAAGGCCGTGCCACGATCGGCCGGGCGCCAAACGCGGAGGACGCGAGTGCGGACGTGCACCCGGTCGAGGAGCAGGTGCTGCTCATGCTGCCATCGAATGGCCAGTTGGAAGTGCGATGGTTGCGCCAGGGGCTCGTGCCCGTGGCCCGAGCCATGCAGGAATCCCTGGTGGAACGCGGGCTGCTGCTCACTCCGGCGCGGTGCCTCAGCCGGCGCTGGCTGGCGGCGCTGCCCTTGTTGCTCATGCTGGCCGTGGGCGCCGCCAAGGTCGTGATCGGCTTCGGGCGGGACAAGCCGGTGTTTTTCCTGATCTTGTGTCTGCTCTTCAGTGTCGTCGTGCTCGGCTGGCGCGTGGCCCGGATGAGCAAACGCACCCGCGCGGGAAACCTCCTTTGGAAAAAACTCCGCGCCCGGCACAGCCGCCATCTGCGCCCCGTAAGCTGGAGCCGCCCTGCTTCCGATCCGGCGTCCGCCGCGCTGGCGGTCGCCCTCAGCGGTTCCGCGGCGCTGGCCATCCCGGCGTATCAACCTTTGCACGACGCCATTCATCGTCAGACGCCCGGCTCGGGAGGAGGGTGCGGGACCAGTGGCGGCGGGTGCGGCGGTGGCGGGGGTGGGGACGGCGGAGGCGGTGGCGGAGGGTGCGGAGGGTGTGGCGGTGGCGATTAGCGCGGCCGGAGGATGTCCGGGGAGGGTATTGAAGAACCTGGTTTTCCGGGATTTCGGGCTGAAACTCAGCGCCGCACCTTGAAGAACAGCTCCGCCGGTCGCTGGTCCGGGGGCACGGTGTACGGGCTGGTGACGCCGAGGTCGGTCCAAGCGGCGAGGGTGGCGGACTGGGCGAGCACACCGGTGAAGGTGAGCGTCGGATTTCCCTCGACGAGGGTGAGTTCGATCGTTGGCGGATTCTGCTGGAGATAGAGGAGGGCGCCGTCGTTCTTGACGAGCGAGCTGTAGGTGCCGGGAGTGGTGTTGTTGGCCGCCTGGAAGTGGGCGGTGATGGCGGCGGCGCTCAGGGCGGTCGGATAGAAGGCGATTTCATCGACGAGCCCGTTGTACGGGCTCTGTCCGTCATCGTAGGCGCCGACCGAGAAGATCGCGGACGTGCTGGCATTGTAGATGCCGGACCGGCCCGGCTCGTTGCTTGAGTCCGCCAGAGCGCCGTTGACGTAAAGGCGCGCCGCCGAGCCCGTCCATACCGCGACGACATGGCTCCACGCGTCGAGTGTCGAGGTGCCGCCGGTGAGATCCCATCCGACATCGCTGCCGACGCCGTCGTACATGCGCAGATTCCAGCCTTGGGCGGCCGCGCGCTGGAAGAACACCCATCCCGACCGGTCGCCTGCGCTCACGCGGTTGAAGACCGGGGCATCGTCGTCGTCGGAGGCGGTCGGGCGAGCCCAGAATTCGATGGTGAACGGACTCTCGGCCGGTGGATTGAGCGCTTCGAGGAACTGGATGGTGGTGTTGCTGCCGCCGGTGTAAGCGGTGGCGCGGTCGTTGCCGGCGCGCACGACGCCCGGCTGGTTGATGAGCACGGTGGGCGCGTTGAGTCCGTCGGCTTCCGGACCCAGGCTGCCTGTATTGTACGAGGTGGTGTCGAATCCGACTTCATCGAAATCGATTTCGTCCACCGCGAGATCGTCCTCGATACCGCTGATCCGTTTGATCACGAGCACAACCGTTTCGTTCACCGGGTCGGTGCCGGCCAAGCCGGTATCGACAAGCCGGTCGGCGCCGTTGGAGACCGTGACGGTGCCGGAAGCGAGGACCGGGCCGTCAGCCGAGCCGCGGGCGACGCGCCACTGGACCTCGTGGCTGACGGTGTCGAAATACCCTTGGCGGTCGTCGAGGACAAACGAATTCACGGTCAGGCCGCGGTTCGTGTCGGGCGGCAGCTCGAAGACGAAGTGGTATTCGAAACCCGCGGGCATCGCGCCCTCGGCCGCCTCGCCGATCGGCTGGCCGGTGCGAAATGACGGCGACCAAAGCTGGCAGGCGCCCGCCCATTCCGCCGTGTTCACGTAGACCGGAAATTCACCCTCGCGCTCGGTCGCGTAGCGCACATTCACTCCCGGCGTCCAGCCACCGGCCTCGATGTACTGGAACTCGGTCACCTCGTCACCGCCTGGCATCGACTCCGCAGTGACCGCATCCCCGTAGCCTTGCGGAATGGGAATGCCCGACGCAGGCGCCGGAAAGATGTCGAACGTCAGCACCGTGGCGCGCCCGGAGGACAGCGAACCGGTGAACGCCAAGGCGGCAA
>CAZYHO010000432.1:0-4556 GCA_964647495.1 uncultured Akkermansia sp.
GCCGTCCGGACCGGTGACGGTCATGCCGGAGTCGAGCGCGATGAGATGGCGGTTGTCACCTTGGACACGCGGCAAGTCACCTTGAGTTTGGTGGGCGAGTGCGAACGATCAAAAGTCACGCGGAACCCGAGGCTGAATTTGCCGTCGTCGTCCGCGCTGCCCACGCCGCTGCCGGAAGCCCCGTGGCAGATCGCCTCCAGCACCTCGTCGAGCCGCGCACGATCAACGTGGGACGGCCGCAGGAGAGCGGCGATTGCGAGAGCGCCAACGGGCATTTGAAGCGGCGCATCCGCCGGCACCTGCTGCTGCGCGGCAGCCGGGATTTTTCCAGCGAGGAGGAGCATGACCGGTTTTTGACCAGGGTGTTGGAGTCGGCCAACCGGCTCCGGACAAAGCGTCTGGGCGGGGAGTTGGCGGCGATGAGGGAATGCGGAAAGCCGTGATAACGGCGATCATCAATGCCGCAGGCCTAACTGGCATGGCATGAGCGATAGCGAGGGCAAACGGCCATCGCGGATTTGCCGGACTACCGGGAACTGATGGTCAGTGTCGGGAACAACAGCACCATCCGCGTGCGCAAGCAGAGCTATTCGGTTCCAAGCAGGCTCATCGGCACGAAGCTGGTGGCGCGCATTTATGAGAACCGCATCGTTTTGCTGGCGGGTTCGCAGGAAGTGGCGCAACTGCCGCTGGGAGGCGGCGATCGCGGGGCGGTCATTGATTTCCGCCATGTGATCGGCCATTTGCTGCGCAAACCCGGAGCGTTCTCCGGTTACCGCTGGCGGGAGGGGATGTTTCCCGCACCGGTCCATCGGGCCGCCCTTGATCATCTGACACGCACCGGCCACGATGCGGACCGGCGCTATCTGGAGATCCTCAAGGTGGCTGCCGATGAAGGGCAAACGGTGGTGGAAAACGCCTTGGAGCAACTGTTCGCCGCGCCGCACCCGGTGATCTCGGCCAAGGAGGTGCTGGCGATGATCGATACCTGGAGGGATCTCCAACGGCAGTTTCGGGAGCGACCGCCCTTGGTGGTTTGTCTGAAGGATTACGACGAGCTGCTGGATGGCTGGGATGAAGACGGGCCGGAAGAGCTAACAGAGCGCAAGGAGGTGGCGGCATGAGCGCCCTAACGGATCCTACCGTGATGCTGTTGCGTTCGTTTTGCCTGGCAACCATGGCGGGCCAATACGAGGAGGTGATGCAACGCGCCGGGAAGGAAGGCTGGAGCCATCGCCAGGTGCTTCGCCACCTGTGCGAGAGCGAGGCGGTTGAACGCGCCCAGAAGCGCACGGCGCGGCTGCTGTCCGAGTCGGGACTGCCCGAGACCAAAACGCTCAGCACGCTCGACGAGGCATTGTTGCCGGTCAAGGTTCGGCGGCAATTGCCAGCGCTGATCGATGGCGGCTTTGTGGATCGTGGTGACAACGTGCTGGCCTTCGGCCTGCCGGGACGCGGCAAGACGCATTTCCTGGCGGCGCTGGGCCGGGAACTCATCCTGCGCCACTCCAAGCGAGTGCTGTTTCGTCCGACATTCAAACTGGTGGCTCAGTTGTTAGCGGCCAAGCGGGACCTGCGACTGGAGCAGGAACTCAAGAAGCTCGACCGCTTCGACGTGCTCATCCTCGACGACATCGGGTATGTCCAGCAGAGCCGGGAAGAGATGGAGGTGCTCTTCACGCTGCTAGCCGAGCGCTACGAGCGGCGCAGCCTGTTGATCAGCTCGAACCTGGTCTTCAGCCAGTGGGACCAGATCTTCAAGGATCCGATGACCACGATGGCGGCCATCGACCGACTGGTGCACCACTCCATCATCCTGGAATTCGACGGTGCGAGCCAGCGGGTGAAAAAGGCAGGCGCGAAAGAACCCGCGCCATCCGCCGACTAGCCCCTGCGCGGCACATGGGGCTGCCGCCCCAAACCCCGCCGAGCTGAGGCAGCTCGACCCCATTTGATTCCCCCTAAATCCCCAAGGGGACTTCTCCCCTCCCGTCCCCCAGGGGAGCGGGGGGAGCCACCCAAAGAGCCCTGTTTCTAATTGTCGCCGGTGGGCAGTTTTAATTGTCGTCGGTGGACAATTCCAATTGTCGCTGACGGAATTTCTAATTGTCGCTGGACACGAGCCAGCTTTTTCAAGACCTCGGCGTATTGGAAACCCGCGCTTCCCGATCCTGACGACGAGGCGTTTGCCCAGCTTGCCCTTGAAGCGAAGGTGGGGTATATGGTCACCCACAATCAACGCCACTTCCCCGTCGACCGCCTCCCGGCCCTGAAAATCACCTCGCCCAAGGAATTTCTCCACATCCTTCAAACCGCACAGCCATGATCGTCCAAGCCACCATTCCCGACTATCTCATGCGCCAAGCCGCCGAAGTGGCCGAGCGCGAGAATACCACCGTGGATTCCATCATCGCCATCGCCCTTTCCTCGCAAGTGACGGCCTGGCAGGTGCGCGATACCGTCGAGCAGCGGGCGAAGCGGGGCGACTCTTCCGACCTTGGGGCCATCCTCGCCGAAGCCCCGGATGTTCCTCTAGTCCCCGGCGACGAAAGATAGAGATCGCCGTGTCAATTCCGAGTGACCGCCCTGAGATCTCGCCCGTCTCGATGAAAACCAAACACGAATGCTTGTTAGTCGGGACCCTGCCGATTTGGTGGAATAGGCAGATTTTTGATGTGCTTGATGCGGCGCGTCATCCGTTAGCAATCCAAACTTTTCTTATGGCATCGGCGACGGCCTTAAGTAGGCCGTTTTCTCCCCATGGATCCAGCCACGCGAACTGGCCGTTGGGATTTACCTCCAGAAACCAGAGTCCCTCGTCATTCCGGAGGAAATCGAGCCTGCCAAATTTCAGGCCGGTGTGGCACATAAAAGCGGTGATCGTATCTGCCTCTTTTTTGGAAAGTTTGCAAGGCTCCCACTTGGCGGCGGCATCCGAGGGAACCATCCGGCAATCAGCTCCCTCGAAGAGCCGCCGGTCGATCTGATAAGCGAACATCTGCCCGTCAACCCATGTGACGGTGACATCGTGGGTTGCCTCGATCAGCATAGCTTGCAGGAACCATGGATGTCTGTCTGAAAGCATATTCTCATCGACCTCTCTCACAGCCACAATTCCCCCATTTCCGACATTTGCGGCCGCTAATGTTTTTACAACGACAGGCGGTTTGAGTTCCGAGGCGGCGGAATGAATTACCTGCCATTCCGGCACCCTGAAAAAACGACCTGCGGCCTTCATCTGTCGGATTTTGCTCCATCTTCCGTTAGGGGATGGTGCCACGAGAGCTAATTTCCCAGTCTCGTGCGCCCAGTCGCGCAGTCCTAGCCATACCTGCTCGAGTTCGCTGCGTGTCCAGTGCTCTTCAGAGCCGCCGACTGGAATTTCAATCAAGTGCGGCTCGAACATCAGCTTGCGCAGATAAACTGCACGTACATCCCGCTCCCGGCATACTCGACCATACGGATCTTTGATCGAATAATCATCAGCCCCGATCTTCCATTCGAAATCGCGCCAAAGATCGATGTTAAAACGGAATATCGGCAAATCAGGCAAATGCCCGAGAACGTCGTCCGTCGTACAATCACGGCTGTGGGTGAGGACAAGTAGCATGAAAAATTCCCCGGAGGCGCACAAGGTGCCCCCAGGGTGGATTTGAGTTCATCGGTGCATGTGCCGGATCAATCCGAGTTCCAGTCATCAACTACAAGGTTCTGGCCGACATAAGAATTGGATCCTCTCATGGTGGCGTTATCCGGACTCACCAGATTGCCACTAGCGTCGTATGCGGCGGCGGTCTGGTTTTCCCAGCTATATTCGAAGGTTGGAGCCGCATGGTTGAGCGGCGAAATCGCCAGCATCGCGGGCGTCAGCAGGTTGGGGATGATTTCGATCATGGTTTCAGTTGGTTGGTGTTACGCGGGCGCATTCTGCTCCGCATCCGGAGCAAATATTGTGAGCACAGGCTTCAAGGTCAAGCTCCAATTTTGGAGCAGATAAAACATCATCAGAATCTGATTGGCGCACAGCTCCGTCGCTTGCGTGTGGAGAGGGGTCTTTCGCAAGAAGCCTTGTCCGCGCAATTCCAACTGGCAGGATGGGATCTTAGTCGAGGTGGTCTCTCGAAGATTGAAGCCGGGTTGCGGCGTGTAAATGATGCCGAACTTTGGGTGATCGCAAAGATTTTGAAAATTTCGCTGATGGAGCTTTTCCCGATACGTGTCACCGACTTGGAAAAAGTGCTGCGACAGGGCAAAACTTGATCTCAGAATGCCGTTTCGGAGAGTCCGGTTTTTCAATTCAGTCGATAGGGTCGGTCCCGTCGATAGTCGATAGGGGCGGTCCCGGTAATCGAGCACCAGAATTTTCGATAGAACCATTTTCGAGAAGTCGTCATCGACCGCCTGCTGGCCGAGGGCGCGGCTGAAACAGCATTGGAGGAAGCTGGTGCGGATGTTTCACCCGGATCTTCACGAGCAAGACCCGGAAAAGCGCAAGACCTACGAACTGCTCACCCAGGGGAGCACGCGCGCCCTCGCGTGTGGATTTCAGCGCCCTC
>CAZYHO010000433.1:0-1172 GCA_964647495.1 uncultured Akkermansia sp.
CGCGCGAAGCACGATCGCGAGCGGTTCCGGCGCGATCTCGCCTTTTTGTCCGGATGCGGATTCAACTACATCCGCGTCCTTTCGATGGTCGGCGGCCACGAGTCCTGGAAGGGCCTGGAAATCGCGCCCGTGGCCTTTCGCCGGCGGAACGGCGATGCGATCGATGCCTGGCCGGATTACTGGGGGCAATTGGGCGAGATGATCGACATCGCTCACGAGGCCGGCCTGCGCACGCAACTGACCGTCTTCGCGGACGCCCGCGAGATCATGCCGGACAAGCAGGCCCGCCTGGAGCATTTGCGGCGGGTGCTGGAGATCGTGAAGGGACGTGAGCACAAGGTCCTGATGATCGAGGTGGCCAATGAAGCCTGGCAAAACGGATTTCCCGGCCGCCAGGGCATCGCCGACCTCCGCGAGTTCGGGCACTGGATCAAGGAGCGCACGAACGTCCTGGTCGCGCTCAGTTCCACCGACGGCGGAACCAACGACAGCCTGCGCGCAATGTATGCCGGAAGCGCCGCGGATGTGGCCACCGAGCACTTCAGCCGCGACATCCGGTCGCTCGAAGGCGGCTGGCTTCCGGTGCGCGACGCCTGGCGCGTTAAATCCGCCACCGGCCTGCCGCCGGTCAGCAGCAACGAACCGATCGGGCCGGGCGCCTCGGTGGCGGCCGAGCGCGACCCGGTCAAGCTCGTCAGCGCCGCGGCTTGCGCCTGGATGAGCGGACTGCCGATGTATGTCTTTCACAGCGCCGCCGGAGTGCGCGGCGATCAGCCATTCGAGGAAATGCCCGGCATCGGCGGCTTCCGCCATCTCGTCGATTTGTTGCCCGGCGACATCGCCAACTGGCCGAATACCGACGGCAAGGGACCGGAGGCGCCCTTCATCTCGTTCGCCGGCGGCCGGCCGGATATGTGGTGGACCGATCTGGACAATGCCGGGAATACCAGCGACGGCGCCATCCGGCATTTCGCCGCCTCCAAAGACGGCCGGTTCTACACCCTGGCGATCGGCATCCGCCCCGACGGCGTCACGCTGGAAGCCCGCCACGCCATGACCATCGATGTCATCGATCTCCTGACCGGCCAAACCATCCGCCACACGAAGCTCGACGCCGGCCGCCGGTTCACCCTGGACGCCGGACCAGGCGCACGCCTGATCCGCGGCCGGCA
>CAZYHO010000433.1:1272-4542 GCA_964647495.1 uncultured Akkermansia sp.
AACGATGGTGCACTTCCGATAGAGGGACGCACAAACTGTGGGGGATTGTTGGAGGATTGTGATATTCAAGATATCTGAATGATTTTGGCGGCGAGCCCGCAGAGGGACAGACGAACTGTCGATGGGTACTCAGCCGATATCGATATTCAGGATTCCTGAATGATGGTGGCGCGGTTTATGGCGCTGTGGCTATTTATTGACCGGTGTTCTCACGGCTGTTCGGTTCCTGGCCGGGTCAATCCCTGGTGGCGTTGAGTTGGATGGCGGTGGCCTGTGCTTCTCGCAACGCATTGTCCCGCCGTTGATCGTCGTGGAAGAGGGTGGCCCACGAGACGACCGCGGGCATATCGTAGGGCGCCAGCCAGTGGGACAAGGATTCCAGGCCGGCGTCGCGGAGGTGACCGGCGGGCAGGGTTTGCAGCCAGGCGGCGGCCTCGGCGAAATCTTCGGTGCACCAGGCGTGCATCAATTCGCGCGTCTGTGATTCGCGCAGGTTTTCGGGTGCCTGGGCGATCCACCAATCGGCGGCGGCCCGCGCTCTCGGTCCGGTTTCGTAGACGATGCCTTCGACCATGGCGTAAGGCACGGCTCGTCTGACTTCGGGAGTGTCGGCCCATCGGTCGAAGAACGCGCGCGCCGCCTCGAAGCCATGTGTTCCCAGCAGCCGCTGCGTGCCGTTCACGCAGGCGGACAGATAGTGTGGAGCGTCCGCGGGCAGGTCGAGGCCGATCGTCGAAGAATCTGCGGTGACCAGCTCGCCGCGGCTTTCGCGGTCATGCGCCAGCGCGGACATGATCAGATCGAGATCTTTTCGCGAGCGGGCGGCGGTGAGCAACGCGTGCAGACAGGTTTCCGGAGGGATCTCCTGCTCCACGGCCAATGACCATGCGGCGGTCAGATCGGATCGCGCAGCCGCTTGCAGCACGCGGGCCACATGCCGCCGGTCTTCGGGCAAATCGGGCGCCCGGCGCACCGCCCACGACACGGCGGCCGGGGCATCGGTCCGAAGCCACGCGGTCAGAGCGTCGTCGATCTGGCGGACGATCGTCCCGTAAGTCCACAGTGACTCGCGGTCGGCCAGCGAGGCATTCTCGATGAGCCTCAGCGCCGTGACCGGAGCGGCCTTGAACGCCAGAACGAGCGCGCGGTTGAGGATCCACCGGCGCGTGACTACGTCGTCCGAAACATCGGCTTCGTCCGTTTTGTGGAGGAAGGTGAGTTGAGGATCAGTGGAGATCATCGAGGCCAGATCCGCGGGCGACAACGCTTCCAGCCAGGCATTCGCCTGCGGTGACCCTGTGTAACCGAAAGGACCTTGCACGGAGACGAAATGCACGACGCTCAGGCGTTCGCCGCCAACGGATGTCGTGACTTGTTCCGGGGTCAATTCCACGGGGAATCGTTGCATCGCCTCCTCGAGACGCTTTTGCCCGGCCTCGGTGTCTCCTGCTTCGGAATCAGGAAGCGGCTCTTCCATCGCGGACTTCAGTGAAATCGAAGGCGGCCGTGGCGGCTGAATCTCGCGTTGCGCGGCGAGCCGGGCCAGTTCGTGCGTCAACGTGTGTTTTTGCCGGCTCAGGCGCGCGAGCCACACAGTCGTTGCCGCGATCGCGGCGCCCGTCAGGACGGCGAGTGAGACTTTGAATTTCATTGAAAAGAAAGCGTGGGAGCCATGTGCGCCAGGCGGGAGAGAACCTCGTTGCGGCGCGGTTCGTTCATGATCTTGCGGGCGTGGAAGACGGCGAGTTCGCCTTTTCCGCGCTCGGCCAGCGCGATCGCCGTGGCCTCCGCCGCGCGGTCCCACAGGGCGCCGGCTTCCCCCATCGCATGCTCGTGACGCAGCGGTTGGGCACGGAGTTTCTCGCCGGGGGACAATTCCTCCACCCTGACTGCCAGCCAGGCGAGGTCATCCGCCCGGGACGACGGCGCCGCGCACTCGTTCATCAGCACGAACGCGCGATTGAAATAGTCGTAGGGGCCGCGGGTGAGAGCCTCGCGCAGGAACGATTGGCGTTCGGTCTGCGGAAACGCGGGAGCCTCCAGCACAGCGCTCAGCCGCGCCGTCGACTCCGGCGGTGCCGAGTGCTCCCCGAGCAGCGTCCACAGATTCTTCGAGAGCGCCGCCCGGAACACAGCCGGGGGCGCCTCCAGCGCCGACAGAAAACGCATGGCCTCATCGGTGGTGTTCGCCGGATTCTCAAGACAGGTGCCGGTCACATCGTTGACCAGGCGCTGGTACCACGGCGAGTCCGCCTGGGAGAGGACGAAAGCCACGACGTTTTCGGGTCTCAGAAAGTGCCGGTCGGCCAGCCCGCGGGCAAATCCCTCACGGACAAAACGCTCCGGATCGCGAAGAGACGAGGCGCCAAGAGGCCTCAGATCCCCTGCCGACATCCGGGCCGACAGCCATGCCCAAGCCGCTTCCGGCTCCTTCCGCGCCCACATCCGCATGGTGGATTTCAATTCATTGGCACTGCCGAGGCGCGTCATCTCTGTCATCGCCCACTCCTCCCGGTTCAGGGAGACTTCTCGCAACAGCAAGGCGGCGGCCGTTCTGCGACGCAACGCAGAGCGTGACGAAGCGTCGATTTCCGCCAGCAGCCGGCGGCAGTCCTCGTCGGACAAGTGATGCCACAGATCGTTGAGGGCCGGCCAGTCGTAGCCCGGATCGTACAGGCCGGCTTGATCGTAGCGGCCGGCCTGCTGCCTTCTGAAGGCGGCGCGGATCAACGACTCGCCGGTGAGGGGGACCGGCGGTGTATCTTCCCCAGCCGGATTTGCGAAAATCAACCGTCCGTCTCTCCCGTATCCAGAGCCGGTCCTGGCTGCCGGCAGCGAGCGGGCCAGCCATTCCTGTGCCCGGGCCACATCCGTCTCCAGCGCGGCCACACGCCGGTATTGCCAATCCACCGCCACCAGCAGCACGGCCAGCGCAACGGCGGCGGTGGCCAGCGTATGCGGGCTGCCGAGGATCGCGGATATCCTGGCAAGGGCGACGCCGGTCGCGGAACCGGCGGCCGTGTGGACGCCGGTGGCCGTGGCGGCGGTGGCCAGCGACGACACAGTGTCCGCGGGCAGGGCGGAAGCCGGCCACTCGGCGCCGAGCAGGACGGCGAGCGCGCCGGCTGAGGGTTTCGTGTCCCGGTGGGCGCCGAGCCGTTGACGCAGGCGCTCCAGCGCTCGCTGTGTTCGTTTCTTCACCGCCTCTTCCGACCGTCCCATGCGCGCGCCCAGTTCGCGAAACCCCAGTCCCTCGTAAAACCGCGCGAG